>JAFGTK010000192.1 GCA_016934135.1 Deltaproteobacteria bacterium
CGAAGTGGTGGAATTTGGTAGACACGCCATCTTGAGGGGGTGGTGGGTAACTCCCGTCCGGGTTCAAATCCCGGCTTCGGCACCATATTTGATAATAAACCACAAGAAAGTGAGATATTTATACAATGTCAAGAAAGTGCGAAATATGCGGAAAGGGACCACAAACCGGAAATAATGTATCTCATGCAATGAATAAGACCAAACGGGTTTGGCTTCCGAATCTGCAGAAAATTCGGGTTACCACCGCTGAAGGCGCCAAAAGAGTCAAAGTATGCACTCAATGCATCAAATCAGGTAAAGTCTACAAGCACGCTGTTTAAAACCTGTTTTTCGCCTTCCCAATACACACCCGAAAGGATTCAATGATTGGTACTACATTCTTCTTTTCGAGAATATATTCGCGGTGAAAAGCATCTACATATGCGCACACACAATGGTTACTCCTTAAAAAGATATAGTTTTTACTTGTATGCTCGCCCTGTTTCATGTAATTAGCATTATTCGACCTTGCGTGATGGAAGTGTAATGAGGAGATATTTCATGAAGAACGTATATCTTATTGTGGTTATGCTTATATTAACCACTCTGGGTTGTGCATCTGCACCAGAGCCACGGCCGGCAGAGGATACTGCATTCTATCTTGCTCGTTATAACAAGGTGTGGGACGCTGCGATGATGGTACTTGAAAATGAATCAATTCCCATTGAGTCTGCTGAAAAGGATAAAGGTCTCATCAGTACAAAATTCGTTAATTATTCAGTTGGCCAGCAGGCACATCACGAGCTCGACAATATAGCGCAGAAACCATCTGCCACACGCCTTGCGATATGGTCTCAGGTAGGTTACACGCTGAGTATACTGATAACACCGATCAATGATATGAGCACCAAGGCGAAGGTGACTGCTCATATTGAGGCATACGACAGAAACGTAACCCAGGAATGGCATAAATGCATCTCAAACGGTGTTATCGAAGACACGATCCTGGAAAAGATCAGGGCACAGCTTTGATATTATGAGGGGCAACCCTCTAGAAACAAATACTGCAGGAACGTATCCATAAAATGAAGCGCTCTTAAACAGATTATCGTGTCTGAACCTACTGTCTTTCGATACTTACCACACCTTTCAGTCTTCGAATATCATGGAAAAGACCATCGAGTTCCGTGAGGCTCTTGACCAGTACCCGCAGTACACATATGGAACTGCCGTTGGAATTCGAATAGGCCTTCATTTTTGAAATATTGATGTTTCGTGAACCGATGGAAGCGGTTATGGAACCAAGCATGCCGGGCTTATCTTCACAGATGACTGAAAATTCAATCTCATGATTCTCAGACGCCGCTATATCCCATTCCACCGGAACAAGCCGCTCTACATCCACCTCGGCAACATACGGACAGTTTGATCTGTGTACGGTAATACCCCTTCCACGGGTAATGAATCCAACGACCTTATCTCCGGGAATCGGTCTGCAGCAACGGGCATAGCGGACAAGAAGATCCTCCACCCCTCTCACGATGATACTCGATGCCTCCTGTTTTTTCTTTTTAACAGGGACTTCTGTTATCTTTTTCTGTTCCTCCGGGGCAATCTTATGGATTACCTGGTTTGCCGATAAGCGGCCAAACCCTATCGAAGCAAAAAAACTATCGGTATTCTTGAATGAAAAATCCCTTGCCAGCGTCTCGTAATCGATATCCTTGTGCAGGTGCAGGCCCTTTATCTTTTTCTCGAGTATCTCCTTTCCAAGGGCAATACTCTGTTCATTCTCCTGAGTACGGAGCCATGCCCGGATCTTGGTCATAGCCCGGGAGGTTTTGACAATCCTCAGCCAGTCTTTACTCGGGTGCTGCTTGGAGGACCGGAGAATTTCAATAACATCCCCGCTGTTGAGTTTATATCTCAAAGGAACGATCTTTCCGTTAATCTTTGCCCCGGTACACTGGTTGCCCAGCTGCGTATGGACGCTGTAGGCAAAATCCAGCGGAGTCGCCCCCACAGGAAACCGTTTCACATCCCCCTTGGGGGTAAACACGTAGACATCTTCGGGATAAAGATCGATCTTAACACTCTGTAGAAATTCCCGTGGATCCTTCAGCTCCTTCTGCCACTCAAGGAGCTGTCTCAGCCAGGAAAGCTTCTCGCCGTCCTGATCGCTGATTCTGCTTCCATCCTTGTAGCGCCAGTGTGCAGCGATCCCTTCATTGGCAATATAATCCATCTCCCTGGTTCGTATCTGGATCTCGATCCGTTCCCCCCCGGGGCCAAAAACCGTGGTGTGCAGAGACTGATACATGTTGGCCTTGGGCATTGCGATAAAATCCTTAATCCTCGCCTGAATAGGCTTCCATATGGAATGGATGATGCCCAGTGTCTCGTAGCACTCTGCCACGGTGTTCAACAGGATCCTTGTACCCAATACATCATACACATCCTCAAAAGGGATGCCCTGACGCTTGAGCTTGATATACACGCTGTATATATGCTTGATGCGCCCCTTCACCTCGGCTGCCAGGCTCATCTCAGCTAGCTTGCCCTGAATCTGGCTCATTAAATCCTTCAGGTACTCTTCCTTTTCCTTTGCAATGGCATCAAGCTTTGTCTTTAGAGTGTTATATCCCTGTGGATCGAGATATTTCAGGCTTAATTCTTCAAGTTCCACCTGAAGCCAGTGAATACCGAGCCTGTTTGCCAGCGGCGCATAGATTTCCAGGGTTTCCCGCGCTATGCGCTGCTGTGAATTCCTGCTGTGATATTCAAGGGTGCGCATATTGTGCAGACGGTCTATGAGCTTGATAAGAAGTATCCTCAAATCCTTGCTCATGGCAAGGATCATCTTGCGGAAATTCTCGGCCTGCTGCTCTTCCTCGGATCGGAAATTGATCTTGCTGATCTTGGTAAGCCCGTCAACAACAAGCGCCACTTCATCGCCGAATTCCGTTTTGATGTCTTCAACCCTGGTAAGGCTGTCCTCTAGGGTATCATGGAGAAGTGCTGCTGTTACCGAGGTTACATCCAGCTGCATCTGTGCGATGAGATGCGCAACCTCCAGAGGATGATTAAGATAGGGTTCTCCGCTGAGACGTGTCTGTCCCTGATGTACCCGCGCGGAAAAGACATAGGCCTTTTCAATGATGCGCGTGTCTGCATCAGGAATGTAGGTAGAAATCTCATCGAGGATATCATTAATACGTACAGTCAATACTTGTTCCCTACATCCTTCAGCCTTGATATGCAATACTCGGCAACCGCTTCAGGGGCGATTCTTTCAACTGTTCCGCTCGAGCGCTCTTTTACTTCGACAACACCGTCCTTCAGGCCCTTGGCACCTACAGTTATCCGATACGGAACCCCTATAAGGTCGGCATCCATGAACTTGACCCCAGGCCGCACATCCCTGTCATCGATGATTGTATCGATACCCCGGCGTTTCAGTTCGGAATATATTGTTTCAGCGGTGGCCATGACATGGCTGTCGGTTACATTCACAGGCAGTACCATGACCGGATACGGCGCAATTGATTCGGGAAAGACCATGCCGGCATCATCGGCATACTGCTCAATTGCCGCAGCCACCACCCTGCCTACACCGATCCCGTAGCAACCCATTATAATTGGCCGCAGTTCCCCGTTCTCATCAAGGAACATGGCGTTCATGGCTTTCGAATACTTGGTCCCCAATTTGAATATATGGCCCACCTCTATTCCCCTGATCGCCTCCAGTTTACCCGACGAACACCTGGGGCAGGGATCGCCTTCGAGTGCATTGCGTATATCGTCTATGATATCGGTGTGAGCATCACGCGAAAGCCACACATCCTTGAGGTGATAGTCCTGTTCATTGCCGCCTACAACATAGGGTCCGCTATCTGTCAGAGCAATGTCAGCTATCGTCCGTATCTTAAGGCCAACCGGTCCGGCAAATCCCCTTGGAGCAGAGGTGCTTTTTTCGATCTCGGCCTCATCCGCCAGTTCCAGGGTTTCACAACCGAGAACTCTCCTGAGCTTGGCTTCATTCACCTCGTGATCCCCTCTGACCAGAGCCGCGGCCAGACCTTTGTCAGTGGTATAGATAAGGGTCTTTATCAGGTTGGCAGGCTTGATATCGAGAAATGTACAGACCTCTTCCACTGTCCTCATCCCCGGCGTGTGCACCTTTTCAAAACTGCCTGAAGGCGCTTTTTGAAAATCGAGCGATCCTGTCTTGGCAATCTCGGCCTTTTCCAGGTTCGCGGCATAACTGCATTCAGAGCAGCTCAGGATAGTATCCTCGCCCGTAGCAGCCAGGACCATAAACTCATGAGAAAAATTCCCCCCTATTGGACCTGAATCAGCTTCAACCGCCTTGAATTTCAGACCACACCGGCTGAATATATTTTCATATGCCCGGTACATGGCCTCATAGCTCTTTTCCGCATGAGTGTCGTCAACATCGAATGAATAGGCATCCTTCATTATGAATTCCCTTGCCCTCATGATCCCGAACCTTGGGCGGATCTCATCACGGAACTTTGTCTGGATCTGATAGAGGTTCGCAGGAAGATCCTTATAAGAGTGCACCTCATCGCGCACGATATCCGTAATCACCTCTTCATGCGTCGGGCCCAGGGCGAATTCACCACCCTTCCTGTCTATGAATCTGAGCAGTTCCTTTCCGTACAGGCTCCATCTTCCGCTTTCTTTCCATATTTCACCAGGCTGTACACCCGGAAGGAGAACCTCCTGGGCACCTGCGGCATTCATCTCTTCTCGAATTATCGTCTCTACCCTCCTTAGGGCTTTCAAGCCATAGGGCAGATACGAATAGATCCCTGAAGCCAGTTTCTTGATCATGCCTGCCCTGAGCATCAGTTTGTGGCTTACCACCTCTGCGTCGCGCGGTTCTTCCTTCAGGGTATGCAGAAACATCGAGGAAAACTTCATTTACCTATCTCCTTTTTTATCTCATTCATGAGGCTTGTAATGATTTCGTCCGTGCCTATGTGTCTCAGAGGCTTACCATGGGCAAACAGTACGGCACCGCCCTTATCACAGGCGACACCCAAATCCGCAATCCTTGCTTCACCCGGCCCATTGACTGCGCATCCCATAATCGCTACGATCAGGTGTTCCCTTACATCTTTGAGGGCATCCTCAACCTCTGCGGCAATGGCTGCAACATCGGCATTTGCACGTGCACATGTAGGGCAGGCTATGACACGGACCCCTTCATTTCTTAGCCCGATGCTCTCCAGGAGAATCCTTCCGGCCAGAACCTCCTGCACGGGATCAGCAGCCAGCGATATCCGAATGGTATCCCCGATCCCCTCAATCAGGAGTGCGCCGATACCAACACTGGAACGTATCACCCCTGGGAGCAATGTACCGGCCTCGGTAACGCCCAGATGCAAAGGCCAGGAGCATATCCGGGAGAATCTCCTGTATGCATCGACGGTTTCCAAGACATCGGAAGACTTCAAAGAAACCTTTATCGAAGAAACCCCCATATCTTCAAGCATCTCTACATATTCCCGCGCATTTTCCACCAGGGCGCCGACCCTGTCTTCACCGAAGGCATCTAAAAGCCTCTTCTTTACCGATCCGAGATTCACCCCTACGCGTATGGGTATACCTGCCGCAGACGCTGTCTTTGCAACCTGGCGCACCTTGTCTTTGCCACCTATATTGCCCGGATTGATCCGTATACCGTCTGCACCGGCATCTATAGCACCGATGGCAAGTCTGTATTCAAAATGTATATCAGCGATCAAAGGTACGCGTACCCGGGATTTTATCTCCCTGAAAGCAGCCAGGGACTCTTCGTCCGGTATACTCACCCTGACCAGATCGCATCCTGCCTGCTCCAGAGATCGAACCTGGGATACAGTTGATCCTACATCGGCTGTCGGCGTGTTGGTCATGGACTGAACAGTAACCGGAGCACCATCACCAACAGGCACCTGCCCGACAAATATCCTTTTTGTGTGCTCTCTATGAAGGATCATTTAAATTTGAGTAGCATATTCATTACTAAGACTCAAGATTGTAAGAGATATGAACGATAAGATCTTCGATGAGAAAATATGCTCCTGAAGAGATTGAATCCCTGCTGAATGATCTGGGCGAAATCCCCACACTGCCTTCAATTGCCACCACAATCATGGAAAAAACCCTTGATACAAAGGTCAACGCCCGGCAGATAGCCCAGATGGTGGAAAAAGATCAGGCCCTTTCCATAAAGGTGCTCAAGGTAGCAAACTCACCTTTCTACCGGAGAATCAAAGAGATCTCAACCATCCGCGGCGCAGTGGTACTGCTGGGATTCAATGTGCTCAAGAGTATTGTCCTGAGCATCAGTGTTATCAATCTGTTCAATGAAAAGGACAAGCGGGCACTGGATTTCTATAAATTCTGGCAGCACAGCATCGCCTGCGCGGTATGCGCAAAAGCCATTGCAAACAAGGTGTTTCCGGCATCTGCCGAGGATGCATTTATAGCAGGGCTGCTCCATGACCTGGGAAAAGTGGTTGCCGACCAGCTCATCTGCAACAAGGGAGAATATTCCGAGGTCCTTGAGGTCATGAACAGGGCCAATTCGAATATCATACAGGTCGAGAAAAAGATCATGGGGATCGATCATGCCACCCTGGGCAGATTCCTACTGGAAAAATGGAATCTTCCCTCGCACCTCTGCAGGACAATTGGGTATCACCACAATCTGGGCGAGATCGAAGGCGATAACGAGACCATCAAGCTCTGCTCCATCATTCATGTGGCCGATATCGTGACGAATCATCTGGGCCTAGGGCTGAGCCAGGCTCAAGGAGGCTTTGTAGATCCCTGCCTGTTGCAGGAACTTCACCTTTCGAGCCAGAACATACAGGACATATCCATAACCTTGAAGGACAGCATCTCCAGCATAAGCGAGGAGATGGGGATACCAAAGGCAGAACCGAAAACCTATTTCGAGGTACTGCAGTTCGCCAATGCACAGCTTGGAAAACTGAGCCTTGATCTGGAACAGAAGAAGATGGCCCTGGAGAGGAGAACGGTTGAACTTTCAAGCCTCAATCAGATGAGCAGCCAGCTTCAGTCGTCCATTAAGCTTTCAGATATTACCAATATCATTACCACCAACAGCCTGACCATACTTGACTCCAAAAAAACCAGGTGTCTAATGCGCCTTAACAACCTGCGCGTCATGGTTACGGAGTCCTTCTGGCTGAGCAACTCTGCACAAACCCGCACAGGAATGGCAAGCGCAACCAAAGAACTCCTTGAGCGTACAAACGGGACATATCCCAGGGGTATGAATATTATATTCGCTCCACTGAAAGTGGACAACAAGATCATCGGCGTCATTGAGTCCCTTCCACAGGAACATGCCTCCCCAGAAGAACTGAACCAGAAAACTCTCCTGCTGAGGACCATCGCAGAGGTAGGAGCCCAGGCTATTCAGAGGGCCATGCTCATGACCCGCAACATAAAATCCCAGCGGCTCGCTGCAGTATCGAAAACCGCTATAGCGGCAAATCATGAGATCAACTCTCC
>JAFGTK010000193.1 GCA_016934135.1 Deltaproteobacteria bacterium
ATGGGCATATCCTGGACAGCGGAGAACTGATGGGGGTCTGTTCACGGAAAAAGCCATAACTAAATGATAAGCGCCATGTGTATATAAAAAGGCAGGCAATGGGCTTATATCAGAAAAATGAGCAATGCTGATGCCTAGTTATACTTAGAGTAATTTTTATTATCGTTTATCTATAGCAATTTATTACGGTAAGTTTATTATTATATAGTATATCTATTTTTAAATTTGACTAATGGGAAAGGAGGTGCCGGATGGCTTCCGGGCAGACCAAAGGAGTTATGGAAGACGAGATCAAGAGTGCAGACAAGCTTCAGCGAGTATCTGCAGAACAGGTTGATTTCGAGCAGAGAAACACCTTTTTTGAGATGCTCATCAAGAGTCTGCCCGGCATCTTCTATGTAATCGACGACAAGCTCAACCTTCATATGTGGAACAGGAATGCTGAGACGGTTACCGGGTATACCTACGACGATATCAGGAAAAAAGGGGTTTCAGAGATCTTTCTGAAAGAATATCTGCCGCTTGTAAAAGAGACAATCGAGAAGGCATTCAAGGAGGGAGATGGCTCTGTGGAGGCGGTGATAACCACAAAGGACGGCTGCGAGATGCCCTATCTGTTCACAGGGGTCAGTGCTCATATCGACGATACACCTTATCTGCTTGGGATCGGGATCGATATAAGCCAGCGCAAGCAGGCGGAAGATAACCTGCGGGAGAGCGAGACCCTGTACCGCATATTCGCACAGTGGATGACCGAGGGTGTTGCCCTTATGCATGGATCCAGAATACTGTTTGCAAACAAGGCTTTTGCCTTTATTCTTGGTCATGAGGATCCGAACTCTCTTCTCGGTCAGGACATAATGGAATATATACACAAGGATTTCGAGATCTATTTCAAGGATCTCATCACCTCGGTAGAGGATGGACAGTCAAAGGAGAGGTATTTCCAGGCCCGGTGGCTCAAGGAACTCAAGGAAGAGATCTGGGTGGAGGGTCGCGGGATCTTTCTCCGCTGGAAGGGTAGCCCGGCACTGCTGATGACTATCCGGGACATAACCGGTATCAAACTCAAAGAGATCACCATGCAGGAAGAGGCAGCCTATCTGAGAAGGGAGAATATAACGCTGAGGACCTCGATCATAAAAGACCGCTACCGCCTGGGCAACATCATCGGCAAGAGCCCGGCCATGCAGGAGGTTTACGAACTGATCCTCAACTCGGCAGCCACTAATGCCAATGTGATTATCTATGGAGAGTCAGGCACAGGCAAGGAACTTGTGGCCCAGGCCATTCACGAGATGAGCAGCCGGTCGGGCAAGCCCTTTGTCCCGGTGAATTGTGCAGCTATTCCGGAGAATCTTATCGAGAGCGAGTTTTTCGGATACAAGAAAGGGGCATTTACCGGTGCAGCCGGTGATAAGCCCGGCTTCCTCGATCTTGCCGACCAGGGTACACTGTTCCTCGACGAGGTAGGGGAGGTAGGTCCGAATATCCAGGCAAAGCTTCTTCGTGCCATCGAAGGAGGGGGATACACGCCGGTTGGCTGCAACAAAGTAAAACATTCGGATTTCAGGATCATTGCCGCCACAAACAGGGACCTTCTGGAACTCGCCAGAAGTGGTCTGTTCCGTGAGGATTTCTTCTACCGAATCCATATTATCCCCATAAATCTCCCTCCTCTGCGCAAGCGCAGGGAGGATGTGCCGCTCCTGGTGGAACTTTTTCTGCGTATCTACTCTCCGACCAAGAGGATACCCTCTCTGCCGGGTCACCTGAGCGAGGCCCTGATCAACTATGACTGGCCTGGAAACGTCCGGGAACTTCAGAATGTCATACAGAGATATCTTTCAACAGGGAGGATCGATTTCCTTTCACCTGCAAAACACAATCAGGCAGGTCTTCACACAGACATAACCCCCCGGGAAGATACATCAGACCCCTTCAATCTTCAGGAGCATACCGGGCACCTCGAAAAGTCTATCATTATGGATGCACTGAACAAGTATCACTGGAACAAGAGCAAGGCTGCAGATGCCCTGAAAATCTCCCGTAAGACCCTGAGCAGGAAACTCAAACGTCTTGGGCTGTGCTGACCAGGTTTGGGTACTTCTGTCCCCCAGTGGTTCATGTAATAGTAATCTTAGATAAATCAACAAGATAAAGGATTAACCATGAAAAATAACCTTGTCTGCATGGGCATTTCTGGCCTGCGTGAATATTCATTTGAATGGATAAGATACTTATAAGAACCCATTAAAAACAAATACTTGAATCATTAACCTGCCTTTGGCACCAACCTTGCTCACTCTGTTGCATATGATTGCAGAACCTTTTGCAATGAAGTGCATCCTGAAGACGGAGATTAGGAGGATTTCTATGGAACAGGAGTCAAGGGTCCGTATCCTGATAGCTAAACCGGGACTCGACGGGCATGAGCGTGGTGCCAGGGTAGTAGCTTTCGGTCTGAGGGACGAGGGCTTTGAGGTGATCTATACTGGACTGCGACAGACCCCGGAGCAGATCGTCAGATCCGCCATTCAGGAGGATGTCAGTGTCATTGGGCTTTCCATCCTCTCTGGCGCACATATTTCACTTTCACGAAAGGTCCTGGATGGTCTGAGAGAAAACAATGCCGGTGACATCATGGTGCTGGTTGGGGGAATCATTCCGGATAAGGATATTGAGGCACTGAAGGGGATAGGTGTTGCTGAGGTTTTTACCTCGGGAAGCCGGATAAAGGATATCGCCGGTGTGATCAGACAACATATGAAAAGTCAATAAGAGCTGCGCAATGATGTCATGAAACAGGATGAGGCAATGGGGAAGAAAGAAGAAGAAATCGACAGGTCGTATCGTGAGTGGGAAGAGGGAGTCGTCAAACCCCGTATAAGGAAGTTCGATCTGAAGACGAGCCCCACGAGGTTTTATACACCACGCCGCGACAATGGGCATGGCTTTCTTGAAAAGGTGGGTTTTCCGGGACAATATCCCTTTACCGCAGGAAACCAGCCCTTTGAATACTGGCAGGCATTTGCCAGGGATGCAGCCCGGCTTGGATACCGTCCCGACTGGGGAGGAAGCGGCAGGGTGGGTAAGTACGGCGGATTCGGTACGCCGGCAGATTATCGGGATTACCTTCTGAAGATGCACTCCATGGGGAGAAAAGGAGGGCCGAACATAGCCTTTGATCTTCCCACCCAGTGCGGGTACGATTCGGACAGTCAGTATTGTGCAGGCGAGGTGGGGCGCGTCGGGGTTGCAATCGATACACTTGAAGATTTCGGGATCATCTACGAGGCTTATACCGGGGAGATGGATATCGACAGGGTCCCTTCTAACTTCACCATCAATGCACCGGCAGCGGTGATAATAGCCATGTATGCCGTGCTGGCAAAGAAGCGGGGCATTCCTCTTGAAAGACTCGAAGGAACGCCTCAGAATGACATCCTCAAGGAGTTCATTGCGCGGGGTACCTACATTTTCCCGCCAGGTCCTTCCATGCGGCTTTTTCGTGACACCTGCGTGTTCTGTACCCGTTCCATGCCCTCTCTGAACATCAATTCCATCGGCGGTTACCATATGCGGGAAGCAGGCGCCAGCCGTATTCAGGATCTGGCCTTTTCACTTGCCAACGGCATTGCCTATGTTGAGGCCGGCCTCTCGGGCGGCCTTCTTGTTGACGAGTTCGCCCCGAAGATCACTTTCAATGCCTTTGGCGGGAGCATGGAATTCTACAACGAGATCGCCCTTCAGAGGGCAGCCAGACGGATGTGGGCAGGAATCATGAAAGAACGATTCAGCGCAAAGAACAAGCGCAGCATGCAGATCCGACAGCCTATCACAGCCCACATAGGCTGCATATCCACAACATTGAACCGGCCTCTCAACAATCTTGTCAGGGCGGTCATCGGGGGTATGGCAGCCGGCATGTCAGGCTCAATCCCAGGGGCGTTTCCCCCCTTTGACGAGCCGCTGGGGCTAGGACATTCCCAGGAGGCGGTTCAACTTCAGATAGATGCCACGCGGATCATGATATATGAGGCCAAGGTCGCTGATGTCTGCGATCCCTGGGCAGGGTCCTACTTCATGGAAAACCTCACTGACGAAACCGAAGAACAGGCACTTTCCGAACTCCGGAAGATCGACAACATGGGCGGCGCTGTGGCGGCAGTCGAGAACGGCTATATGGCCAAGGCTATTGCCAGGAGCGCCTACGAGAGACAGAAGGCTATCGAGAATCAGGAAGAGTTCATCGTAGGGGTGAACAGCTTTACCGAAGAAAACGAGATCGAGGTCATGGTGAACCGGGTTGTAGAAGATACCTATGATCAGGAGCTTCTGCAGACAGCGGAACAGAGGCAGATCAGGAATCTAAAGGCCTTTAAAAGAAAGCGCAGCCAGCGCAGTCTGGCCCGTGCGCTGCGTGATATGAAAGCAAAGGCTCTAGATGATCACGCAAACCTCATGCCATCCCTGTGCGATTGTGTAGAGAGCAGCGCAACCCTGCAGGAGATCTGTGATGTGTTGCGAGAGGTATTCGGCGAGGCCCAGCCTGTAAAGCTCTGAACAATGATGGATAAAGGGATGATCGTTTACGCGATGAATGAAGGAACGGATCTTATGGGCAGATCGATCAAGGACATGATAGCGGATATGCGCTCCGGTGACCAGCGGTCCCTGGCCAGGATGATCACTGCGGTGGAGAACAGGACGCAAGGCTGGGTAGATATCATGAAAGCTGTTTACCCCCTTGCCGGATCGGCCTGTGTGATGGGCATCACCGGCTCTCCGGGTGCTGGAAAGAGCACGCTCACCAACAGGATCGCCAAGGATTTGGTGGAGGCAGGGATGAAGGTAGGGATCATCGCTGTTGATCCGTCGAGCCCTTTTACCGGCGGGGCCCTGCTTGGGGACCGTCTTCGCATGAGGGATATCTGTACACTCGATCATGTCTTTATCCGGTCCATGGCCACTCGTGGGGTCCTCGGAGGGCTCTGCCAGGCGGCCCGCGATGTCACTCGCATCCTGGATGCAAGCGGCAAGGATGTTGTCCTGATAGAGACCGTAGGAGTAGGTCAGGATGAGATCGAGGTCGTGCGCGCCTCTGACTTTGTCGTACTCGTCACCTTTCCGGGTCAGGGTGACGGGATTCAGGTTATCAAGGCCGGCACCATGGAGATTGCAGACCTCTTTGTCGTGAACAAGGCCGACCGGGACGGGGCAGACGAACTGCTCTCAGAGATCTGTGCCATGCTCGAACTGTCTTGTAGTGTTCGCGGGGAGATCCCCGGGGTGGTCAAAACCTCCTGTATTACCTCAGAAGGAATCGATGATCTCATGAAGCTGATATACGGGTTCGTGGCCAGGAAAAGAAAGGAACCGGGCCCTGCAGGAGAACATGTCAGAGAAGAGATCCTGGATCTCATGGAAAGGGAAATCTTCAGGACTGTACGGAAAAGCTTTTTGAACAACGATGCCCTTGCCCGAGGCATCGACAGGATCGTTAAGGGAAAGACAGACCCTTACAGCGTCTCATTCGAACTCATTCAGGCCTTTCTGATGCAGGATGAAGACATAAGCCGGGGAGGAACCAGGCATGGATAACAAAGAAGGATTCACCCGCAAACTGGCACGGTTCATCGTCAACACAGATGCCGACATGATACCTCAGTGGGCGTTTGATCATGCCCGGACCGCCTTCATGGACTGGATAGCGGTTACACTCGGCGGAACAGATGATCCCCTCGTAAACAAGCTTATTACCTATGCCGATATGATGGGAGGCAATCTCCAGGCTACCATCATAGGCCGCCACAGGAAAACAGATGTTTCCCATGCCGCCCTGATCAACGGCTCGGCATCTCATGTGCTGGATTACGACGATACCCTGGTCTCATTTCTCGGGCATCCCAGTGTTACCCTGTTTCCGGCCCTGCTGGCCCTTTCGGAACTGCACGGCAGCAGCGGCCATGCATTCTTGAGCGCCTATCTGATCGGGCTTCAGGCCGGAGGAACCATCGGCGCCTGCGCAGGGCTGGACCACTACATGGCAGGTTGGCATGCCACATCCACCCTGGGTCATCTGGCATCGGCCGCTGCCTGTTCAAGGCTTATGTCATTAGACGAACAGCAGACGATCCATGCCCTCGGCATTGCCGGCACGCAGTCTTCAGGTCTGAAGAGGGTGTTCGGCACCATGTGCAAGCCCTTTCATGCAGGCCGGTCTTCACAGGCAGGTCTTATAGCTGCCCTGCTTGCAAGAGAGGGCTTCACGAGCGCAGAGGATATTCTGGAGGGACCGCAGGGGTTTTTCCATGTCCTCAAAGGTGCAGTAAACGATGATGTGGTATCCCTGCTCGGTCTGGGATGGGATGTGCAGAACCTTTCCCAGAAATACCATGCCTCGTGCCATGCCACCCATTCTCCCATGGAAGCGGCCATGGAACTGGCAAGCAGACATGCCATTGCCCCGGAGAGAATATCCAGGATCATTGTTCACTCTTCCCAGATGGCCCTCGATGCAGCAGGGAAAGAGAGACCAAGGACAGGTATGGAGGGAAAGTTCAGCATTTCCTACTGCGTAGCAAATGCCCTCCTGATGGGAGAGACAGGCACTAAGGCCTTTACCGATGAAAAGGTAAACGCCTCGGAAATACAAGAGTTCATGAAAAAGATTGCGGTTGAATTCGACCCTGAGATGAAGGCCCTTGAGTCAAGGGTGGAGATCGAGACTTTACAGGGAGAAACATATTCAGGGTTTTCAGACATCCTCCAGAATATTCCGTCGTTTGATATCAAGCAGGAAAGGGTTCGGAGCAAGTTCATGGATTTGTGTGAGCCTGGTCTGGGCATGGCCGCAACCCTAAGTCTGGAAGATGCGATCGGGCACCTTGTGGAGATCAAAGATATGAAACAGATCACGCAGATGTTGTAGAAGGGATTCCTTCAACCTTACAGGGCCTCAGTGCCTGGGGAGATAAACAGATGGAGGAAAAGGTTCTTGTTACAGACATTGCCAGATTCTCGGTGAATGATGGGCCTGGATTCAGGACAAATGTGTTCCTGAAGGGATGTCCTCTTCACTGCGGGTGGTGCCATAATCCCGAGACCATTGATATTTCGCCTGAGATCTTCTGGAAACGCAGGTTGTGCGTTCAGTGCGGGGCCTGTTTTGATGCATGCCCCAGACAAGCCGTCAATCCTCCGATCAGCCCTGAACATTTGCAGGAACAGGCATCTGACTATTTCAAGATCATTCCAGGCAGGTGCGATCGGTGCATGAAATGTGTAGAGGCATGCAGATATGATGCTCTTCAGATTACGGGCAAACCCATGAGCATCAGCGAGATCCTCGATGAGGTGGAAAAGGACAGGCTGTTTTACGACAATTCGGGCGGCGGTATGACCCTGAGCGGGGGTGAACCTACTGTCCATGCCCATTTTTCAGAAGAACTGCTCAGACAGTCTCACGAGCGCCTGATCCATACCTGCCTGGACACAAATGGCCATTGTATGTGGGAGGTTCTCGAAGGTATTGCCAAGCATACGGATATCATCCTTTTTGACCTCAAGCATCTTGATCCTCAAAAGCACTACGAACTGACCGGTGTGAGAAACGATCTTATCCTTGCAAACCTAGAAAAGCTCTGCTCGTTTCCTGTGGAAGTCTGGGTTAGGATTCCGGTGATCCCCGGATTCAACGATGGAATAGACTATCACAAGCTCGCAGCAGAGTATCTTCTCGGTCTTCCGGGACCGATCGGGCGGATTGATCTTCTCCCATACCACAACTGGTGCCAGGACAAGTATGGCTGGCTGGGAATAGACTGGGTGTATCGTGAAGTTGAAGCCATGGATCCCGGTTTGCTGGAGGTATATGCGCAGATATATCGCGAAAAAGGATTTACCGCCACGGTAGGTGGTTCCGGTTTCGAGGAAATGAAAAAAACAGGAAGGATGAATAAGAGGTGAAAGTATATGTCATGCAGGGAACAATGACCTCGGGCAGGCGAGGTCCCAAATAAATAAGGGAGGTGATGAGGATGCCTACATGCAAAGAATGCAGGAAGTTCTATCCCCTGGAAGAAGACCCCGGCAAGGGTGATTGTGTCCAGAGAGTAATAGATCCTCGGCAGGCATACTACAAGGCAAAACCCGTAGATGCTGAAAAGGATGCGGCAAAATGCTCTGAGTTTGAAAAGAATAATCAAAGATAAACCCGGTTATTTTACATGCAGTGCATATGAGATCTGTAATCGGGCAAAAAAAGGGGAAAATTATGGGAGAAACTGCAGAAACATTAAAAGAATTTGAGCAGAAGCAGGAATGGTGGTGGGCTGCTGAGAAAAAACGTTCCAGACGGCTTGACTATCTCAGAAAGGCTATGTGGAAGAAGGGCGCCATCGGCGGCCTGTACCCCGCAGGACTGTATATAGACCTTGAACGGCCTGTTATGCAGACAGAAAAGGCAAAAGAGCTCGAGTATTCTCCTGATCCTTATGTCATCAAGTTTGCTAAAATACTCGCGCATGTTCTCGATAATAAAACGATATTTATCACAGATCACTCTCAACTCGTGGGTTACCTCGGCAGCCTGCCTAATATGATTACCTGGGATCCTACCCTTGCCGCAATCCTGAATCACGAGGTGGTAAATGATCCGACTTCTATACCGGAGCCCATGGATGAGAGTCTGAAAATAATCTCCGAAGTGACCGGTTACTGGGCCGGAAAATCGGATCTGGACAAGATATTGCCCCATATGGATCTTGACGATGCCATGAAAGTTCTCTCCGGTGCTGTCGGGTGGGGTGTTCCGCTCTCGAGGGGCGGGTATTCCGGAAAGGACTACGAGTACATCATGACCGGTGTGCGGGCATTTGAAGATATCATAGCCGAACTTGATAGAAAGATTGACGAGGCGGATGAAAAGGCACATGAACCGGGCGCTACAAGGGAGATATGTGATCTGTACGACAAGATGAACATGTGGGAGGCAATGAAGATTACGCTGGAGGCAGGTATCCGCTATGGAAAACGCTATGCACGGCTGGCAAAGATCATTGCGGAAAACTTCGAGGCCGACAATGATAGAAGGCAGGAGCTGCTGCAGATCGCCGAGGTCTGCGAACGCGTACCTGCAAAGCCGCCGAGAACCCTTCAGGAATCCCTACAGTATGATCTCTTTATTCAGCTTTTCAGCAGGAACGAGGCAATCGAGGGGGCGTGGCCGGCACGGCCGGATTATTATCACGGCCCATATTACGAGCGGGATGTAAACATCGAGAAGACCCTGACAAAAGAAGATGCCCTTGATCTTGCGGGTGAATTCCTGATCCGTGCTGCGGAAGTGTCCCAGTATAAGGTCAAATGGGCCCGTGAGGGTCTCCAGGGGATTGAAGGGACATGGGTATGGACGCTCGGCGGCGTTAAAAAAGACGGGAGCGATGCATGCAACGGCATGACGATCGCTCTTCTACAGGCGGCACGACTGGTCAGGGTTGCAAACCCGACCTTTGCATTCAGATGGCACCCCAAAGTGAAGGACAATGTCATGAGGGAGATTTTCGAGTGTATCCGCCAGGGTCTCGGGTATCCGTCCATACGCAATGATCCCATCCTTATCGCAAATGCCATGAACTGGCACGGACATCCCATAGAAGAGGCACGGACCTGGGTACACCAGGCATGCATGTCACCATCGCCGAGCACCAAACATGGTTTTCAGCCCATGAGAATGGCAAATGCCACTGCCAATTGTGCAAAGATCATCGAGTACGTATTTACCAGCGGATACGACCACATCGTTAACATGCAGATCGGGGCCGAAACCCCCGATGCAGCAGAGTTCACAGATTATCAGCAGGTGTTCGACGCCTGGGTCACCCAGATGAAAACCATATTCAGTATCCTTGTCCGCCCGGTGAACAGGGCCAGGATGCTTGCACCAAAGATGACACCTAGACCGTTTCTGTCTGCAGTTTCAGAGCGATCAGTGGAGAGCGGCCTGGATGTGTGTGATCCTTCGATCAACCGCGGGAACGCCTGGATTACGGCGTTTACCTGGGTTGAGAACGCAGACAGCCTGGCAGCGGTCAAGAAGCTGGTGTTTGATGAAAAGAAATACACCATGGCCGAGCTCAAGGATGCCCTTGCAAACAACTGGGAAGGCAGAGAGGAAATGCGCCTGGATTTCGTGAGGAATGTCCCCAAATGGGGCAATGATGATGATTATGTAGATGGAATCATGCTTGACTGCCTCCATGCAGCGGCAAAGTTTTCGCGGGAACTCAAGTGCCCCAGCGGGAATAACTGGCCGATACTGCCGGAGAATGTGAGCGGAAATATTCACTATGCAAATATCGTCGGCGCCCTGCCCAATGGCCGCAGGCTCGGAGACGCCCTGTATGACGGCGGCATCTCTCCCGGGCCGGGGCTTGATAAAAAAGGGCCTACCGCGGTTCTGAAGTCGTGCTCCAAGATAGACCACATTACCGACGGCAGGGCTTTCCTGTTGAATCAGAGACTGTCGCCGACCCAGCTTGCTGGGGAAAAAGGATATCAGCTCTGGAAGTCGTACATGAAGACCTGGGCCGATCTAGGGCTGGATCATGTTCAGTTCAACTGTGTGTCGGACGAGACCCTGAGGAGCGCCCAGAGGGATCCGGAAAAATACCAGGAAGTAATTGTACGGGTGGCTGGATACAGCGCACATTTCGTGGATATAAGCCGGAAGACGCAGGACAATATTATCCAGCGTACCGTCCAGGGATTGGGCTGAAGAATGAAGGAACAGGGGGGCTGTTTTTTGTGAGCAGTTCATCCCGCACGTATTCACGAAAAATGAATCAAAGGAGACTTTATCATGGCAAGAAAAAGTCGCGATGAATACGCAAAGGCATCAGGGGTATTCGGCCTTCAACCCGGCATACCCCCTAACCAGGAAGATACTGAAAAAGTTCCGGATAAGCCCTGTGGATTATGCAGACATTATCTTGAAAGTGCCTGGTCAAGCGACGGAAGGGGAAGCTGCAAGGTCCTCAAAGAAGGCTCTGATATAACCGGAGATCCTCCCGTATTCAATCTGGAAGGAAAAAACGGGTACATGCTCAGAATCCTTACTGATGCCTCGAGGTGTAAATATTACGAGCGAAATGAATTTATCGACAAGGACGGGTATGAATGCAGCGATCCCGCATTCAGAAGGTTCATACGTCAATTGAGGGATAAGTAAAGAGTTGCGTAAGACTATCATAAGAAAAGGAGGACACGATGAAATGTCCTGAATGTGGATACGAGGCCCCTGTGGCGAGTTTCCGGTATCTGTACAACGCACGTATCGATGCTTCGGTAAGCATCAGGCAATGTACCCGGTGTCAGGCATGGCTGGCGATCGACGAATTACAGGGTACGGCAAACAAGAAGATTGGTCCGGGAGAGGCCCCGTGGGGAAAATCAGCCGGCATAGAAGATCTTGCAGAAGATATTCGTCCCGGCAAGTAGATCTTTCTGGAAAAGGCGAGGGGATGTTCTCATAGGAGAAATGTATGAACCTGACCTGTCATAAGTGCGGATTTACCGCCGGATATCTGGAATTTGCTTACCTGTGCAAGAACGGGTGCCCTGCCTGCGGCGAATCGGAACTTCGCCAGTGCCCTGCCTGCGGTACCCGATGCGTATTCTCCCGGGCCGAATCCCTGGAAGATGAGCAGGCCCGCATGAAGGAGCTTTCAATGAACCTGGCGGCCATAACCAGGGCGGACGGTCCGGATTTGATCCAGGAGGCCCGGCATTTGGTCTCGATGCTGCATGATATGAACATGCGCTGGAATAGTGATGCATTGAACACCTTTCTCCTCGCCAAGCAAAAGGAGCTGTTCTTCTGAAAAAGAAATCCTGATTGCCACGGAAAAGGGGAATTTAGCGAGATGAGAAGAGTAAGCCAAGAGGAAGAACCGAAAAATATCACCCATAACCTCAATGTGCCGGAGCCGGAAGAACACTTTTACCTCAAGGCCGAGGTGAAGCAGAACCTTGACAGGATCAGAAAACTCAGCGATGTGCACCCGGTAAACGTCCTTGTTGCAGGGAAACCAGGGTGCGGTAAATCAACCCTGGTACGTCAGTTTGCCGCAAGAAACAAAAGGCCGCTTGCAGTGTTTCAGGTGGGGATCCTCTCGGAGCCGGGCCAGCTGTTTGGGGAGCACAGGCTCAAGGACGGCCGGACCTATTATCAGCCGTTTCTATTTCCCCAGGCCATTCAGACACCGGGATGTGTAATACACCTGGAAGAGATCAACCGTCCTGAACACCCCAAGGCCCTGAACATGCTGTTTTCCGTTCTCTCCGAAGACCGGTCTGTCTGGACCGACGAACTGGGATACATTCGCGTGGCCCCGGGTGTGATCTTTTTTGCCACGCTCAACGAAGGCGATGAATTTGTCGGCACCGAGATGCTCGATGCCGCGCTGAGGGACCGTTTCTATGTAACCATTCTCGATTATCTGCCAATGGATGTCGAAACAAAGGTGCTTCATAAAAAGACCGGTATTGACGAGGGCGATGCACTGACAATCGTGAATGTGGCAAACCGGCTGCGGAGCAATACCCAGGAGCCAATGATCATTTCCACCCGCCACACCCTTATGATCGCCGAAATGATTTCAGTGGGGGCGTCGATAAAAGATGCCGTAATCAACAGCCTCCAGATGAACAACGATGTCCTGGAGACGGTTCTGCTCTCTCTGCATCTCGAACTCGGCATGCGGGAGAAGGTTTCTGATAATGGATATACACTCTACTGAGGACATTCGCAGGAAGGAGGTTGAGGTGTCGTGATATCCCAGGCTGGAAAAGCTTCTCGATTATCAAGGCTCCAGACCCTTTCCGGCTTCTGGAGAAGGAACGTTGCTCATCAGGAGGCAGCAGAGCTTGCACGTGTGTTAAAGGCGTTGAGAAAGGTTGCCGGAAATATCGGTGAGAACGTCGGCCTGGTTGAGTATGAAGGCATGTCCGACGACAGCTGTGGAAATATTGTTATCGATCCCATCACGCTCATGGGTACCTATCCTGTTCCGCCTGAGAAGGTTGATGCCGTGGTTGGCCTGGTTACGCATGAAGCACTCCACCGGAAACACTGGAGTGAGTATGTGTGGAGGCTGCTGGAGAGAGATTTTTCACTTATGCGGCCACACAGCCTGATAGGTTTCCAGAAACTCGTTCATACCGGTGAGAATATATTTGTTGACAGCACCGTGGACGGTACAATCCTTGAGGTCTACCTGCACAGGATCCGGCTGCATTCAATGGATGTGGAGGGAGGCATGCTTGCGCATCAGGTTCGGAATATTGATATACTTTTCCGGTTCTGGCGTACAGTCGCGAGCAGATACAGTAAAGGTCTGCGTGTGCTCAGCAATTACCGCAAGCCTCTCGCAATTCTTGATGAGTTATCAGAGAATCTGTATCTCGTATGTGGCCGGTATCAGGGGGTGGCCGAGAGGTGCTCTGCCCGGGCAGATCTATACCGGGCAGCCTGGGGCAGACTTGAAGAAACGATCCTCTCCTGGAAGATTACAGACAAAAGAATATATTGGACTGCATCCCCGGATAAACACCAGACTTGCCAGTGTACACATGGAACTGATGCAGAAAAACAAGGCACTGTTTTCTCTGCGGATCTCGTGCGCCAGATCAAAACTCACCTTACGGCCTGGTCAGCAGATATTACCCCCCTGATTCTCTCGATTGTGGGGCATGACTGTCCGGATGTCATTCCCATATCCAGGTGGGATTACAACATTCCTTCTCATCCGGTGCTGGACTACCGGTCGGTTGCACGTCTGAGAAGGTTATTCTATAATTATTCCGATCGAATTGTTCTTGAGAACCGGGGGCTTGCATGCGGAAGACTTGATAAACGCCGATTGTACCGAGCTGCTCTATCAAAAAACTGTTTCAAGCAGATCGACAGGATTCCCTCGATGGACTGGAACGTAACACTTCTGGTAGATGCGAGCGGCTCGATGCGCGGGAACAAGTGGCGGATTGTGGAGAACACCATAGCGACAATCCATAAGTCTCTTATAATTTGCGGAGTATATTTCAAGGCATGGGCATATTTCGAGATCGACGGGATATGTATGATATCCTCTCTCGTAAAAGGCTCAAGATTGTTTTCCGTCCCGCCATGCGGACAGACGGCATCGGGCCAGGCCATAATGGCTGCATCGTTTTTTATGCCACAGAACCTGAAAAAGAGATTGCTCATTCACATTACTGATGGCGAGTCCAACTATGGCCTTGATGTACAGTATGGAATTCAATACTGCCTGAAGAACAGTATCGTTCTTGTAACCCTTGGCTGCGGATGCCCGGATCAGGAGAAGATGGCCGGACAATACGGCAGAACTATTCAATTTATACGTGATTTCAATCAATTGCCAGACGCACTGGAATATCTTCTCAAGTGGGCCTTTATCTATGGCGGAAACGAACGCCGGATAAGGCAGCGCCTAGCTAAAGACGCAGGATACATAGTGGAAAACAAGGATTTATCGTACGGGAAGAGCATTCATGCAAGAGGTTAGGCAGCCGGAGAGATTGTTCGGAGAAAAGGGGAGGATGCTCCAATGGGAGACGATATACTTAAACAAGAGGTAAAAGACCATATCGGGACCCTGACGCTGAACAGGCCCGACAAGCGCAATGCCCTGTCTCCTGATCTGATTGTGAAGATTCATCTTGCCCTGAAACAATGGTCTAATGGCAGTGATGTACGGGTGGCCGTGATTACAGGGGCAGGTGAGAAGGCCTTTTCAGCAGGGTATGACATCGGTTC
>JAFGTK010000020.1 GCA_016934135.1 Deltaproteobacteria bacterium
ATCAGCGAACCTTCTGAGGGCAAACCTTGCCATCAGGGAGGATCTGGAGATTCTCGCCCATGCGAGCGTGCTTATCGAACTCGTAAAGGAACATCTTGGAGAGCTTGATCCGAGCCCTTCTACCTATGACAGCCTCAGCAGTGCCCTGGAGGCCATGGAGCTTGGTGTGCAGTGGTTCTCCATCTGGTGCATGTCAATGATCAACATTCTGGCCTCTCTGGGGTACGGCCTCGATCTGGAAGGAAAGGAAGGTACGACCGAAAAGCGGGTAAATGAACTCGTATCGCAGAAGCTCTCAAAAGAGGCGCACATGTTCCTGGTCAAGGGCGCACGTCTTGACGCCGCTGTATTGAAAAAGCTCACGACAGGCAATAAGGCCAAAAGAGAACTTACTGAATTTCTCCTGGAATTATGCAATACAATCTCCGAGAAGAGGCTCAAGACCGCTGCCTTTTTGGCAAAGCTGCTTGACCTGAATATGATCCAATGATAGAGGAGCAGACATGGATTTCCAAGAATTAATCATGAACTTACAGGATTTTTGGTCCCGGCGGGGATGCCTGATTGTCCAGCCGTATGATCTGGAAGTTGGAGCGGGAACGTTCAATCCTGCAACATTTCTGCGGGCGCTGGGGCCAGACCCCTGGAATGTCGCATATGTCGAGCCTTCGAGACGGCCCACAGACGGGAGGTACGGTGAGAATCCTAACCGGCTCCAGCACTACTACCAGTTTCAGGTGATTCTAAAGCCGTCTCCCCTTGATGTTCAGGATCTGTATCTCGACAGTCTCAAACAGCTCGGTATAGATCCTCTGGAGCATGATATCCGTTTTGTCGAGGATGACTGGGAATCGCCTACACTGGGCGCATGGGGGCTTGGCTGGGAGGTTTGGCTCGACGGCATGGAGATTACGCAGTTCACCTATTTCCAGCAGGTGGGCGGTTTTGATCTCAATCCGGTCTGTACGGAGATCACCTACGGGCTTGAGAGAATAGCCATGTTTCTTCAGGATGTCAGTTCAGTATATGATATCCAATGGAAAGGCGATACCACATACGGATATGTTCATCACTCAGGAGAGGTCCAGTGGTCGAAGTATAATTTTGAACATGCCCATGTCCCCACCCTGCTCACGCTGTTCGGCCTGTACGAGGAAGAGGCAAAGAGGGTGGCGGAAACGGGCCTGTGCCTTCCTGTATATGACATGTGCCTGAAGTGTTCCCATATTTTCAACCTGCTCGATGCACGTAACGCCATCAGCACGACAGAGAGACAGTCATATATCGCCAGGGTGAGAGATATGGCGAGGATGGCTGCGAAACTCTATCTGGAAAGCATTCAGGATAGGAACGAGGAGAAGTAATGGGAAGTTCATTGCTGTTCGAGATCGGCACCGAGGAGATACCCTCAAGTTTTAACGGACCTGCACTTGATTTTATCCGTTCTAAGGTTTCTGAAAAATTTTCCGAGATCAGACTGGACTACGATAGCCTGAATGTGTTCGGGACCCCGCGGAGGCTTGCCCTTCTGGCAACGGGAATAGGCGACAAGCTGCCGGATATGGTGGAAAAGAAGATGGGTCCTCCGAAGAGGGCGGCCTTTGACGAGAAGGGCAACCCGACAAAGGCAGGGTTGGGGTTTGCCCAGAACGCAGGTGTTGATATATCCGAGATCTCCTTTGAACAGACACCGAAAGGCGAGTATCTCTGCGTGACAAGGACAATCCCCGGAAAGGCGACTGTAGAGGTTCTACCGGAGATTCTTGAAGAGGTGATCGCCAGGATTCCGTTTCCAAAGACCATGAAATGGTCGAATCCCGATGTGCGGTTTGCAAGGCCTGTGCACTGGATACTCGCCCTTTTTGGAGATATGGTCCTGCCGGTAAAATTCGGGAACATCTCCTCGGGAAGGATCACGTACGGCAACAGATTCATGACAAACGGTGCACTCGAGGTGACAACCCCCGACAAGTACGAGGAACTTCTTGAGGCGGGTTATGTAATTCCCGGAGTGGAAAAACGCAAAAATCTTATCTGGAACAGCATAGAAGCGCATGCAAAGGAAATAGATGCACAGGTAATCGATCGCGACCTGCTTGATGAAGTAGTAAACCTGGTTGAATATCCGCATGTTATTGTCGGGAGCTATGACGAGTCGTTCCTTGAAATGCCGGCCGAGGTCCTCGTTACGGTAATGAAGCATCACCAGAGGTTTTTCCCTCTGTACACCACGGATACGCAACCCCGGCTGAGGCCTTATTTCTGTGCTGTCAGCAACATCGTTCCAAAGGACGATGCCCTTGTCCGCAGAGGCAACGAGCGTGTGCTGGGGGCCCGGCTCGATGACGGAAAGTACTTTTTCACCGAAGACATGAAGGTGCCTATCGAGGAGTATGCGCAGAGACTAAAGGATGTTATCTTCCATAAAGATCTGGGGACCTCATTTGAAAAGGTCGAGAGGTTTACCTCTACAGCGATGTACCTTGCAGATATTCTTGCCCCGGAAAAGAAGGACAAGGTCAAAGAGGCAGCATTCCTGAGCAAGGCCGATCTGAACAGCCTCATGGTCTGTGAGCTTCCCGAGCTGCAGGGGATCATGGGCAGGGAGTATGCGCTTCATCAGGGCCATGATCCCGAGGTTTCCAGGGCGATTCACGAGCATTATCTCCCCACATCCGCAGAAGATGACCTGCCCGGTGATATTATAGGAGATCTGGTGGGCATGGCAGACAGGATCGACACCATCTGCGGCTGCTTCGGGATAGGCCTGATTCCGTCGGGCACGTCGGATCCCTATGCCCTGAGAAGACAGACCATTGCCATAGAAAACATCCTGCTCGCAAAGGGCTACAGGATTTCCATTTCACGTCTGATTGATCAGGCATTGTCCCAGCTTACCGGCAAGCTGAAGCGGGATGCCAAAGAGGTCAGGGAAGATGTGATCTCATTCTTCAAATCGCGCTTTGTAGCTATCCTGCAGGGAAGGGGCATCTCGGGTGACGTTATCGAGGCGGTTCTGCGGGACTTTGACGACCCGCTGGACGCCTTTATGCGCGCCCAGGCAATAGGAAGCGTAAAGACCCAGGCATGGTTCGAATCCATATGCGCTGCTTCGAAGAGGGTGGAAAATATCCTTAAAAAGGTAGAGGCAGCACCTGAGATATCAGAAGGCCTGTTTGCACAGGAAGAAGAAAAAGCACTGTACAAGAGTTTCAAAGAGGTAGAGAACTCCTTTATCAGCCTCGTTGCCGAAGGGGAATACACATCCGCACTCAAGCTCCTGGCAGGGCTCAAGGATCCGATCGATCAGTTCTTTGACAAGGTCCTTGTAATGGCAGAGGATATCGATACACGTAATAACCGCATCGCCCTTTTGAAGTCGCTGGTCAGCCTGTTTGACCAGATAGCGCAGTTCTCGAAGATATCCGCTTTGTAGATGAAAAGAGCTTTACCCAGGCAGGGTATACGAAGAAGGGATGAAGATCCCGCAAAAGGGGACATGAGGGATGCCTTCTCCATCGATGTGGACAGGATCCTTCATTCGCAGGCCTACACCTCTTACATCGACAAGACCCAGGTATTCTACCTGGTAGGGCACCAGGGCATCTCTCACCGGGTCATCCATGTGCAGCTACTCAGCAGGATAGCGCGGACCATCGGCAGAAAACTGGGACTTAACGATGACCTTATCGAGGCTATAGCCATAGGCCACGATATCGGGCATCCTCCCTTCGGTCATGACGGAGAGAACTATCTTCATGAGTTGTGTGCGGCCTCGGGGATAGGAGCGTTCCGGCATAATGTCCAGGCCATCCAGGCCCTGGAGCGCATAGAAAAGCAGGGAAGGGGGCTGAATCTCACCCTGCAGGTGCTCGACGGCATCCTCTGTCATAACGGAGAGACCACGGAGCAGGAAGTATCGCCTGAGCACAGGGCAAGCTTTGACGTTTTTGATAAGAAGATCCGATCATCCCTTGCCGGTGGAAATCCAATGCCCATGACCATGGAGGGTTGTCTGGTGAGGGTATGCGATACGGTCAGCTATATCGGCAGGGATATCGAAGATGCCATATCGCTTGGCATTATCAGGCGTGATGATATCCCCGGAGATATTGCATCAGTGCTGGGAGACACGAATGGAAAGATCGTCTATGCCCTTGTGGAAGATCTCATAGAAAACTCGAACAATGAAAAGATAGCATATTCTTCAGGCGTTTTCCGAGTAATGAAGGAGCTCAAGGCCTTCAACTATGAAAATATCTATCTCAATTCCCTGGTAAAAACTGAATCCAGCAAGATAAAGACCATGTACACCCTGGTCTTCGAGCGGCTTGTTGAGGATATTGAATCGCACAGGACAGACTCTACTGTCTTTGATGAATTTATTAGCCGGCTCGATGATAAATATATAAAAGAATTTTCCCCTGCCGAGATTGTGCGCGATTTTATCGCCGGTCTAACCGATTCGGCCTTCCTGCGGGTGTTTCACAAGCTTTTCGTGCCCGGAATCCTTAGCTAGAAACAGGACCGATGCTGGCATCGGATCCTACAGATAAAATGCAGCAATATACACTGTAGGGCCTGTTCTCTTAAGCAGACCGTCTCCTGGCTCATCACCGATGAGCCGTTATACCCCTCAGGACCCTCCGTAACCGATCTTGACCTTGCCGCCTTCGACAATGACCGGTACATTGCGCACTCCCTTGGAATATTCCAGCATCTCCTGGAGCTTCTCCTTGTCCTGCTTGACGTCGAAATACTCGGCCCTGCCCTGGTACGCCGACCTGGCGTCCGTGGTGTAGGGTCAGCCTGATTTGCCGTAAATAATGATCCTTTCCGACATGACGCTTCTATCCTCCTGACAAGATGATGGATTATTTCTTTTTTACTCCTTATAAAAATGATGTTCAACCAAAACACAGTGTCCGACAAGGATTTTGCCTGTGAAAAAATTCCATATTGATTAGCTGATACCCCGCTGCTTGCAGCGGGCACATCTTAGTCCTCGCCCCTCCGGGGAGAGGATAAAGGTGAGGGGGGTAATAA
>JAFGTK010000194.1 GCA_016934135.1 Deltaproteobacteria bacterium
ATAAATACACCTTTTCCGAGGTGCACGAACGGTAGGGCCAGAAAGAAAATAACCAGTGATATTGCAGCAAATTTTTTCATATCTTTTTTAAAAACGCTATCTACGAAACATGGGATGCGGTAAAATCGTTGCCATATCCTCTATCATTGCATGGCCAAATATGCAATGATACCTTTTCTTTGCCCGGAGTTTAATTATTGCGATGAAGATAAAGGGAAAGCTCAGCTGGAATCCGAAAGGATTTGCCTTTGTAGAATCTGCCGGCGGTGAGGATGTCTTTGTCCCGCAGGAATCCCTTCTCGGAGCCATTGACGGCGATATCGTCGATGTGTGGGCATACAGGGACAGGAAGGGTCTGCGTGGAGAGGTTCTAACCATCCATCTAAGGACCAGCCCATTGGTGAGCGGAAGATTTCGAACAATGAAGAAATCCGGCATGCTGGAGACGTTTGATCCTTTTCCCTATGCTGTTGTTATCCCTTATGGTTCTCATGGCCAGGCAAAGAATGGAGACGTGGTCCTTGCAGCCATTGATCTGCCGGGGAGGCTCAAGAAGACCTCCAGTGTAACAGGGCGGATAGAGCGCCTTCTCGATATACCAGGCGACATAGCCGATGATCTGCGGTTTGTGGCGCACAAGCATGGAATCTCCTGGCGGTTTTCCTCTGAGGTAGAAAGACAGGCAGAAAGCGTTTCCCGCATCGATCTTGCCAGGGAAATTCCAAGACGTAAGGATCTGCGAGACCGGGTCCTCTTCACAATAGACGGCATCACTGCAAAGGATTTCGATGATGCAGTGGGTATGGAAAGGCTGGAAGACGGAACCTTTGTGCTGACTGTCGCGATTGCCGATGTCGCACATGTGGTAAAGAAGGGGACTCTTCTCGATGCAGAGGCCTTTGCCCGTTCATTCAGTGTGTATTTCCCCGAGGCTGCCATTCCCATGCTTCCTGAGGTGCTTTCAAACGGTATAATGAGCCTTAAGCCAAATGAAGACAGGCTTGCCGTGGCAGTGGATATCCATCTTGGTCCTAGAGGGAGGCTGATAGGGTACGAGTGCTTCGAGGCTGTTATTCGTTCCCATGCCAGGCTTACGTATGAAGAGGTCAACCCCTTCATTTCCGGTGAAGGCAATCTTCAAAACGCGGATAATGAGATTGCGGACAGGCTTTTAATGCTGCACCGGATGGCTGTGAACCTTTACAGCAACCGAAGGAAAAGAGGATGTCTGGACTTTGACATCCCTGAAGTCGGTATTACCATCGGTCATGACGGTGATGTGGACCGGGTATACCGCATCAAAAGAGGTCCGGCTGAAAGGCTTATCGAAGAATGCATGCTGCTGGCAAACCATGTTGTCTGTTCTTTTCTCGAGAAGCACATGATGCCTGTATTATACCGTATCCACGGCGCGCCAAAGGCTGATGATCTTTTTGCCCTTGCAACGACACTCAAGGAGATCGGACTCGACAAAGACCTGTATTCCCGTCTTTACAGCGCAGTACATACAGGCAGGCATATCCCCGCCATTATGCAGGACATCACGCAATTGTACAAAGGAAGCCCTCTTGAAGGGTTTGTCAATCAGCATATCTTAAGATCTCTGATGAGGGCCAGATACTCTCATGAAGACCTGGGGCATTTCGGCCTGGCAACAACAGGATATCTTCACTTCACCTCTCCCATCAGGCGGTATCCTGATATGATCATCCACAGACTGGTAAAGATGGTTCTTCTTTCGCGCAAACCATCTTTAAAAAAAGAGCGGAATAAGCTTTTGAAATATCTGAAGTTTGCAGGAAACGAGACATCAACGAAGGAGCAGAAAACCAATGATGCCATGTTCGAGGTTATACGGCTTAAAACAGCATCGTTCATGATGAAACACGTCGGAGAGGTGTTCGATGGTGTTGTAACGAGCATCCTTGATTTCGGCATTTTTGTGGAGATCTTTGATCCGCCCGTAGACGGGCTCATTGTGGCACATGATCAGAAAAAGGCAGCGAAAGACAGGAAAAAAAAGACGAAAACCCTGCAGGCCCTGCCTGGTACGGTCTCTCTTGGAGACATCGTAAGGGTCAGGCTTGCACGTGTGGACCCGATAAAAGGGCACCTTGATTTTACCCTGGAGAGATCCTGTGATAATTCAGAGCCTTTGAATAAAAAAGGATCAGGTAGGTAAGCTGTTCGGCCTGTTCACAGGGAAGTATCTGTCAGTTACGTTGCCTTGAGTTTAAGTGCCGATCCCCCCAGGTATGCCTCCTGGACACTTGTGTCAGACTTCAATACTGATGAGGGGCCGGATGTGGTTATGACTCCGTTTTCCAGCACATATCCCCTGCCGGCTACCCCGAGCGCCTTATGGGCGTTCTGTTCCACAAGGAGGATGGAAGTGCCCTGACGATTGATCTCGCGGATTATATCAAAGATCTGCTTGACCAGGATCGGCGCAAGACCTAGAGACGGCTCATCCAGAAGCAGAATCTTTGGGGTGCTCATAAGGGCCCTGCCGATGGCCAGCATCTGCTGCTCGCCGCCGGAAAGGGTGCCTGAAAGCTGAGAGTGTCTTTCAGACAGGATCGGAAACAGCGAGAATACCCGGTCCTTGGCTGCCCGCACCTCGTTTTTTTGCGAGCGTCTGGTATATGCACCAAGATTCAGGTTTTCATCCACGGTTAGCGTCGGGAACACCCTGCGGCCTTCGGGCGAAAGGGATACCCCCTTAAGCACGATTTCATAAGCCGGTATCTTGTTCAAGGACTCACCAGCGATGCTGATGGTGCCCTTCCGGATGGGAACAAGGCCTGATATTGCCTCTAAGAGGGTTGATTTTCCGGCACCATTGGCGCCGAGCACGGTTACGATCTCCCCTTTTTCAATGTAAAGGCTCACACCTTTGAGTGCCTGGATAGCGCCGTAAGAGATATGGAGGTCTTCAATGCTCAGCAATGGTGCCATAGTCCGCCTCTTCCTCTTCATCGTCTTTGCCCAGATATGCCTCGATTACCCTCTGGTTGTTATAGATCTGTTTAGGGGTGCCTTCTGCAATTTTTCTTCCTTCGTCCATGACAACGACCCAGTCAGATATTCCCATGACCACATTCATGTCGTGTTCTATAAGCAGGATTGTAACGTCATCGGACTTGATGAGCCCTGTGAGAAATTCCATCAGGATCTCGGTCTCTCTCGGGTTCAGTCCGCTGCTCGGCTCATCGAGAACAAGAAGGTCGGGATTCGATGCCAGAGCTCTGGCGATCTCCAGCATGCGCTGTGAGCCGTAGGCGACATTCTTTGCAAGATCCTCGCGGAAGGCCCAGAGATTCACCTGATGGAGACGGGCTTCGGCAATCTCCCTAATACGCTCTTCTTCCAGGCGTTGATAAGGAGTCTGGAAGATGGAAGAAAAAACCCCGGAAGAACTCCGGCAGTGCTGGCCTGCCATGATATTCTCCAGACAGGTCATGTCCGGAAACAGCCGGATGTTCTGAAAGGTCCGGGCAATACCATACGAGACAATCTGATGCGGTTTGCGCCCGGTTATATTGCTGCCCTTGAAGAATACGCTTCCCACTTCCGGTTTGTAGATGCCGGTTACCACATTGAAGACTGTTGTCTTGCCTGCCCCGTTGGGACCGATAAGGCTAAGGATCTCGCCCTTGTGCACCTGAAGATCTACTGTATTCACAGCCGTAAGCCCGCCGAAGATCTTGGTAAGGCTCTTGGTTTCGAGCACGATCTCTTTGTCAGTGCGCACATGAAGGTCAGACATCTTCCCTCCTTACCGCCGGACCCAGCAATGACCGGAATTCCACTGCGCCGCGTTTGCGCGGCCAGAAACCGCCGGGTCTAAACATCATCATCAGGATCATTGCCAGGCCGAACACAAGCATCCGGTACATGGCAAACGGCCTGAATATCTCCGGGAACAGGCTGATAAAGGCGGCTCCAATGATTACTCCCGGAATGGAACCCATGCCGCCTATCAGGACTATGCAGAACATCAGGCACGATTCCCAGAAGGTGAAGCTCTCCGGCGAGACACACATGAGCTTGCTTGCATAGATGTTCCCGGCAACCCCGGCTAAAGCCGCACCGAGAACAAAAGCAAGCAGTTTATAATTCTTGACATCCACGCCGTTTGCGCTCGCAGCTATTTCATCTTCGCGGATATAATTCCATGCACGGCCGATCCGTGAATTCTGGAGTCTTATCAGGCCGAATATGCTGAGCGCGACAATAGCCCAGATGAGATAATAGAATTCGATAGAGGAATCTATGTCAAATCCCCAGCCGAAGGTAGGGAAGTCGATGCCGAAAACCCCGTTTGGCCCTCCTGTCAGATCAAA
>JAFGTK010000021.1 GCA_016934135.1 Deltaproteobacteria bacterium
ACCTTTTGAACCCGGGTGCTTTACGTCGCCCGGTGGTTTTCGAAGGGCTGCGTTTCCAACTGGCATTGAAGTTCGTTTGTCCAGGCCTATTACATCCCGGGAAAAGCCTTCCAGATTATAGATGCGTTTCCTGAAATCATCGATCACTTAAACCTCCTGATCCTGCTGGCAGAAATGGCATTTGACTTGTACATTATGCAGAATTTACGGTTTTTACGCCGTGAATGCAAGATTGGATCAACGCTGATATGGCAGTTTCTTGCATGATTATAAAATGATCTCAAATTGTTCAGCAGATAAATCAGGAGAAAAGTTCTTGACAATTATGTAAATATATACATATATAAATCGTGGTTAGCTCATAGGTTTCCCGGTCCTGAGGCCTTGGTGACTCAGGATCGTGGGGATCTCCCCCATCAGGATCTTTTATATCTTGGGTTCTGAGAAAAAAGCCGAGGGAGATTCGGTTTGCGTTATATCTGGATCAGCCTCTCTGAAAGAGGCCGGTTCAGCGAGCGTTGATGGTGAATGGAAATATAACAGCGCATGATGCGGCGGATTTGAAAGATTCATAAGAGAATGCCACCGTGGATGAAAAATGGATTGTGGCGGTTGAAGCACATCAAGATGGAAAAAGATTTCTCCTCATTGTTCGAAATATCGATGGAGATATAGTTTTTTTCCCATCAAAGTTGTCTGCCCGGGGCTGGGTTATGACATCAGGTGCTTTCCCCGGCGGCGAGAGTGATGTCGTCTATATAAAGCTGCCGGAGAAAAGGGCGCACGTGGTAAAAAATCTCATGTAACAAGCAAAAAACTTGTCTGACATCGAGAGGTTGGAATATATGATATTAAGTAAATAATGGCATAATAAAACAGTTAGTCGAGATTAATGTAAAAATTGAGGAGAGACAGGCATGGACAAAAAAACACTTACCCTGAACGGCAAGACGGTCGAGTTCCAGGCCGGACAGACCATCCTTGAAGTTGCCCGTTCTTATGAAGTTTTCATTCCCGCCTTGTGTTATCTTGATGGGTGTACGGCAACTGGAGCCTGCCGTATTTGCGTCGTCGAGGTGAAAGGTGCACGCTCGTTGATCGCATCCTGTTCCACCCCGGCTGAAAATGGCATGGATATCTGCACAGACAGTGACCGTGTCAGAAAATCCCGCAGGCTCACTATTGAACTGCTGCTGGCAAGCGGTGAACACAATTGTATCACCTGTGAAAAATCAGGCGATTGTATGCTGCAGAACCTTGCCTACAGCTATGGTGTGGATGCGATACGCTTCCCGGTGGCACCGCAGCCGCATCCTACTGAAATGATGAATCCTTTTATTATTCGCGACTTCAGCCGCTGCATTCTATGCGGCCGGTGTGTTCAGGCATGCCAGGAGGTTCAGGTAAACAGGGCCATCAGTTATGGCTATCGTGGTCCCACAGCGAAAATAATCGCTGGATGTGACAAGACATATGATGAGAGCGACTGTGTTTTCTGCGGACAATGTGTTCAGGTATGCCCTGTCGGAGCGCTGGTAGAGAAGAAGGCCAGATTCAAGGGCAGGGCCAAGGATTTAGATCTGGTACGGACAACCTGCCCGTATTGCGGGGTTGGATGTCAATTATGGCTGCACGTCAAGGATGGCACGATTGTCAAGGTAACCGGTGTCGAAGATGCACAACCCAATAAGGGCAGGCTGTGTGTCAAAGGTCGTTTCGGGTACGATTTTATCTATTCCGAAGAACGCAATAAGACTCCTCTTATTCGAGAAGATGGTGTATTACGCGAAGCTTCCTGGGATGAGGCGCTCGGTCTGGTGGCCAACAAGTTCAGAGAGACCATCGAAAAACACGGTCCTGACAGCGTTGCCGGGGTCAGTTGTGCCAGGAGTCTGAACGAGGATTCCTATCAGATGCAGAAACTTTTCCGCGCAGTGTTCAAGACTAATAATATTGATCACTGCGCGCGTACGTGACACGCCCCGACCGTCGCCGGTCTGGCGACATCTTTCGGTTCCGGGGCAATGACCAACTCATTTGGCGAATTCAGCAAGGCCAGGATGTTTTTTGTGATCGGGTCCAACATGACCGAAGCACATCCGGTTGCCGCAACGTTTTTGAAAAATGCGGTCATGAACGGTGCAAAGCTTATCCTTGTCGATCCAAGAAGGCAACCCCTTGCAGACTTTGCCGATATTCATGTCCAGATCAAGGTAGGCAGTGATATTGCATTCTTGAATGGAGTGATGAATGTCCTGATTAACGAAGATCTCTATGACAAAAAATTCGTTGAAAACTGCACCGAAGGCTTTGAAGAGTTGAAGCTCAAGGTGATGGACTATCCGCCGGAAAAGGCCGCTGAGATTGCCGGTGTAAGTGCTGATGTGATCAGGGATGTAGCCAGAACAATGGCGGAAACACGACCTTCAATGCTTTGCTACACGCTCGGCATCACCGAACACACCTGCGGCAAGAACAATGTCATGTCTACGGCGAATCTCCAGATGCTGCTCGGGAATATGGGCGTTGAGTGCGGCGGCGTCAATCCTCTCCGTGGCCAGAACAATGTCCAGGGAGCCTGTGATATGGCGGCGCTGCCGAATGTATTCCCGGGTTATCAGAAGGTGGATAATCCAGATGCGCGGGCCAAGTTTGAAAAGGCCTGGGGGGTGGAAAATCTGCCCGCCAAGCCCGGCCTCATGATTCCCCAGATGATGGAGGGGCTTGTTGACGGTAAAGTCAAGGCTTTCTGGATATTCGGAGAAAACCTCGCAAACTCTGAGCCTGATATTGCCAAGGTGGAACATGAACTTGCCTCGGCCGAGTTCCTGGTATGTCAGGATATTTTCCCCACAGAGACCACCCGGTTTGCCGATGTCATTTTCCCGTCCGCTGGCTGGAGCGAAGATGACGGGACATTTACCAACAGTGAGCGAAGAATCAGCCGGGTACGCAAGGTCAGCGAACCCCCCGGGGATGCCAGGCCGAACTGGTGGATTTTCAAGGAAATTGCCAGGCGTTTTGGTCATGACTGGAAATCGAACAGTGCCCAAGAGATCTGGGATAATGAGGTTTCCGTTCTGGCGCCGTCAATGGCCGGGGTAAAATACGCGCGCATTGAAGCAGACGGCCTCCAGTGGCCGGTGCCTGATGATGCCCATCCCGGCACGTGTTTTCTTCACAGGGAGGGTAAATTTACCTGCGGCCTGGGTAAGTTCAATGCTGTCGACTGGACGCCGCCGGCGGAGGTGCCGGATGAGGAGTATCCGCTGGTGCTTTCAACCGGTCGCAGGCTTTACCACTACCATACACGGACCCAGACCTCCAGAACCGGCCTTGATTATCTCCTTCCCGAGGAAACAGCCGATATGTCGGCCGCTGATGCAGACGCTCTGGGAATACACCATGGTGAAATGATTATGGTTAAATCCCGTCGGGGAGAAGTGAAGGTGCGGGCGAATATCACACATCAGGTTCCTCCGGGTATGGTGTGGATGGCATTTCACTTCAGGGATGCTTGTGCCAATTGGCTGACCAACCCCGTTTTTGATCCGGCAACTCTCACCGCGGAATACAAGGCCTGTGCCGTCAGAGTAGATAAGATCTGATCGTATGATGAGAGGGCAACCGAAGGGGTTGCCCTCTCATCCTGATTCTGCTTTTTTCGAGGATTTAAGAGCATGATGATTGGACCATATACGTACGAGGAATACATTAGTCTGATTGAGACATTCCACGGAAGCGTTGCTCCGGGCATGATTATCGGGGGATTTATGGTGGATCTTGCCTTGAAAAACCTTCCTGAAGGTGAATTTTTCGATGCCATCTGTGAAACGAGATCGTGTCTGCCGGATGCAGTTCAACTGCTAACTCCCTGTACCATCGGAAACGGCTGGCTGAGCGTAGAGAATCTGGGGAGATATGCATTGGCCCTGTATGAAAAATATGGAGGACAGGGAGTACGTGTCTGGGTGAATTCTTCCAAGGTCGAGAACTGGCCCGAGATCAAGACATGGTTTTTCAAATTAAAGCCCAAGATGCAGCAGGATTCGCAGAGGCTTTTTGAGCAGATCAGAGAGGCCGGCACAGCATTGTACAGCATGAAGCCGGTCAAAGTCCTTCCGCGTTTGATCAAGAAAAAAGGCAAAGGGCCGATTGTGACATGTCCCGTATGTAACGAGGCATATCCCAGCCTGCATGGTGATTGTTGTCTGGCATGTCAGGGAAATTTCCCCTATGAACAGTATCCTGCCGGACATACCCCGGTTGAGACTCTCAATTGCAGCCCCAAGGCGGTGCCCAACTAGCAGTTGAATTGAAATTGATTGCGCGTGTGCCTAAGCTTGTCCCTGGGTCCGCCGGAAGGTCTGAGGTCATGTAGCCTGTTGAGCACAATGGCTTTACAATGTCAAAGCCGGGTAATGCATCAGAATCCCTAAGCCCAGGATGCTCTTACATTGCCCTGTGGTTGTCAAAGGGCTGCGTTTCCAACTGGCATTGAAGTTCGTTTGTCCAGGCCTTGGCCTGAGCATCCACAAGCAGGGATTTGCGGAAATGGATGCCAACGATCATCAGGCGTACTGCCTCACCGAAAGTCCTGGGGTTGA
>JAFGTK010000195.1 GCA_016934135.1 Deltaproteobacteria bacterium
GGTTATTCAAAGCACTGTGCAGAAAAACAAGAGCAATGAAAGATTGAAAGGAAGGACCAATGAGCCTGGAAATCGACTCTTATGAAAGCATCCTTGAGAATCTCTTTGACGGTTTATATTTGGAAACAGGATCCGTTCAATGATAGCGCATTCATACATAATCCATGAGAACGGAAAACTCCATGCGACGGTTTCAATCGGGGCTGCAATCGCTAAAGATGATGACACTATGGACAGTCTCATAAAAAGGGCCGACACCCTCATGTATACGAGTAAGGAAGCAGGAAGAAACTGTCTGACATCAGATTGAATTTCATCGCAGTACAACTGTATTATATAGGGCTTAATTTCTGCTCAATACTGCAGGGTGTGCATTTCGAACAAAAGCCCTTTACATCGAAGGATCTTGCCTTTAAAATCCGTGAGGCACTGAGTTGACAATAATATGCAGGAATCTTCTGCAGGTTATGCTGCCTGGATCAGCGAAAACGGATATTATATCAAAGGAGCGAACAATGCCTGGACTTACAGAAAAAGCGAGCAAAGCATGGGATGACAGAAACGGACCTGTAGTGTTCACCACTGTAGATGAAAACGGAATGCCGAATTCCATTTATGCAACCTGCGTAAAGAAATATGATGAAGAAACAATTGTGGTAGCTGACAATTATTTCGACAAGACACGAAAGAACATCCTCTCGGGAAGCAAGGGCTCTGTCCTTTTTATTACCAGTGAAGGAGTTGCTTTTCAGGCCAAAGGAGTCGTTGAATACCACAAGGAAGGCGCTATCTTTGAGGACATGAAGCAATGGAACCCCCAAAAGCACCCGGGGCATGCTGCGGCAGTATTGAAAGTGAACGAGGTATATTCAGGCGCTGAAAAGCTTTCATAGGCAAAAAAATGGATACTCCCGGATCTCATACCATGCAGGATGCGACTGATGCACTCAGAGACAATCCTCTTCTCATCTTTGAGGGTATGCCCGGGTTCGACCGCATTCGGACCGAACATATTGTCCCGGCAGTACGGTATGTCATAGAACAGACCCTGCAGAAGATTGATCAGCTGGAACAGGATCTGGAGCCCGGGTGGGACAGCCTTGTCAGAGAGCTGGAACTGCTGGAAGTTCCGTTTGAGTATGCCTGGAGACCCGTCACCCATCTTCTTGGCGTGAAAGATTCACAAGGGCTTCGCACAGCCTATGAGACAGTCCAGGGAGAGATGGTTGCCCTGGAAATGCGGATTCTGCAGAGCCGGCCCATCTATGATGCCTTAACAGCCCTTAAGCAGAGCCCTGCCTGGAACACATTCAGTGAGCCCCAGAAACGTATTGTCGAGATCAAGATCCGCGACGCACAGCATGCAGGCATAGGTCTGGAAGATGATGCCCGGAAACGTTTCATAGAGATCGAGCAGGAACTCTCCAGAATCGCCACCAGGTTCTCAAACAATATTCTCGATGCTACCAAGGCCTTTGAACTGATTGTTTCCGAAAAGGAAGAGGCTTGTGGCTGGCCTGATGGTCTCAAGAAGCTCGCTGCCCAGTCTTATAACCAAGCGCATCCTGAAGCAGACCGCACAGCAACTCCGGAAGAAGGCCCCTGGAGGATCACCCTGGATCATCCGATTTATCTCCCGTTCATGCAGCACAGCCGGAATCGAGGACATCGTGAACACGTATACCGGGCATCCATTACCTGCGCATCCAGGGGAACTCTTGACAATTCAGCATTTATCGAGCGTATACTTGCTCTTCGCAAGGAAAAGGCCGGCCTGCTGGGATATCCTGCCTATGCTGAATTGAGCCTGGCATCAAAGATGGCTCACAATGTCGAGGCAGTTGAGAGGATGTTTGACGAGCTTGCCCGTGCATCACGCACAAATGCATACAATGACTTTTCCGGGCTTGAGGATTTTGCAAAGAAAAGCGGAGAAACAGCAAGGCTTGAGCACTGGGACATCCTCTTCTGGGCTGAACGGCTGAGGGAGAACCTTTTTGACTTCACGCAAGAAGAGCTGCGTCCTTATTTTCCGCTGGAACGCGTCCTGAACGGACTGTTCATATTGTGCAATACCCTGTTCGGAATCAGGGTTAATGCTGCTGACGGAGAAGCCCCGGTATGGCATAAGGATGTACGGTACTTCAAGGTCTATCATGCCGACAGCGAACCTATCGCGTCATTCTATCTCGATCCATATTCACGCCCGCAGGAGAAACGCTCAGGGGCCTGGATGGCAAACTGTCTGACCCGCCGCATGGTGAAAGAAAGGCTGCAGCTGCCTGTCATACACCTGTGCTGCAACTGCACGCCGCCGGTGGGAGATACCCCGTCTTTGATGAATTTCGATGAGATAAGGACCCTGTTCCACGAGTTCGGCCATGGACTGCAGAGCATGCTGACAACCGTTGATTATGCAGATGTGGCGGGCATCAACGGGATCGAATGGGATGCAGTGGAACTGGCCAGCCAGTTCATGGAAAACTGGTGCTATCACAAACCAACACTTATGGGCATGAGCCGTCATATACATTCAGGCGAGCCGCTCCCGGATGAACTGTTCGAAAAGATACTGGCCGCAAGAACCTATCGCTCGGGTTCTCTCATGATGCGCCAGCTTGAATACGGCATGATCGATATGGCACTGCACTACCGTCACGACCCTGAACAGGGAGGATCTCCCTTTGACCTGCAAAGATCCATATCGGAACAGATGAGAGTGCCGCCTCCCCTTGCGGAAGACCGCTTTCTCTGCAGCTTTGCACACATATTTGCCGGAGGTTATGCTGCAGGATATTACAGCTACAAATGGTCGGAAGTGCTCAGTGCAGACGCCTTTGCCGCCTTTGAAGAGGCAGGCCTCGACAACCAGGATCAACTTCCTGTTCTGGGCCGGCGATATCGTGACACAATACTGGCATCAGGCGGATCAAGGCATCCCATGGATGTTTTCAAGTCGTTCAGGGGTCGTGAACCCTCGACAAAGGCATTGCTTCGGCACAGCGGACTGATTCAGCCGGACCCTGACGGCAAACCATAGAAAAGAAACCATGGGCCTGTTTGCGTTTAATATTGTATAAACATGCAGGAGCCGGTTCATCACAGCACGGGCCGGGCCTGATCCTGTGAAATGTGGAAAAAGATCATTACATAGAGAGGAGTAGATACCTATGGATGGAATACAAAGTCTGTTTCAGCCGGAACTGATCTGGTTTCTTGTAGGATTTATCATGCTTCTTGTCGAGTTCGCTGCCCCGGGGGTCTTCTTTATATTCTTTGCGATCGGGGCATGGATCGTTGCTGTGGCATGCCTTGCCTTCGACATCTCCCTGACCGCTCAACTCCTGCTCTTCCTTATCTCGTCCGTGCTTGCGATAATCCTTTTGCGGAAAAGATTCCAGAAGATCTTCACCGGCGCATCCAGCAGGGCAGACGACGTATTTCCTGATGAATTCATCGGGAAAAAAGCTATGGTGAAAAGCCGTATAACAAGGGATGTACCCGGCAAGATCGAGTTTCATGGCAGTCTCTGGACAGCCGAGGCTGATGAACCCATTGACGAAAACAGCTATGTTGTGATCACAGGCAGGGACAGCCTGACACTGAAAGTGAAAAAGATAGAAAGATAAAATGATCTTAAAGGAGCTCATATGATGACAATATCAACGATTATTCTATTATTGGTAATCTTCCTGGTTTTCGTTGCATTTTACCGGACCATAACCATTGTCCCCCAGAAATCCGCATACATTGTGGAACGGCTGGGAAAGTACTCAGGGACCCTTGAGGCAGGATTCCATATCCTCATTCCGTTTATCGACCGGATAGCTTACCGGCACACGCTGAAAGAGGAAGCCATCGACGTGCTTCCCCAGATTTGTATTACAAGAGACAACATCTCGGTTGAAGTGGACGGCATATTGTACATGCAGGTAATTGATCCTAAAAAGGCATCCTACGGGATAGATAATTACCGGTTCGCCTCGTCACAGCTTGCTCAGACCACCATGAGAAGCGTTATCGGCACGCTCGATCTGGACAAAACCTTTGAAGAGCGCGAGAAGATCAATGCCGAGATCGTATCTGCGGTGGATATTGCTTCCGATCCCTGGGGGGTCAAGGTTACCCGGTATGAAGTCAAAAACATACTGCCTCCTGAATCCATTAAGGATGCCATGGAAAAACAGATGAAGGCGGAGCGGGAAAAAAGGGCCACGATAGCAGAATCCGAAGGGTATAAAGAGGCCAAGATAAACAGGGCCGAAGGAGATAAACAGGAGGCAATCAAGAAGTCGGAAGGCGAAAAGCAGAAGCGCATAAACGAGGCTGAAGGCCGTGCGGCAGAGATAATGAAGGTTGCCGAAGCAACGGCACAGGGTCTTCAGATGATAGCCATATCGATCACCAAGGAGGGCGGAGAAAACGCAGTGAACCTGAGAATAGCCGAACAGTACCTGGCAGAGTTCGGCAAGCTTGCAAAAGAAAACAATACCATGATCATTCCGACCAATCTTTCCGAC
>JAFGTK010000196.1 GCA_016934135.1 Deltaproteobacteria bacterium
AATAAGCGCCCCCATGGAGCTGCCCATGTTGGCAAGGATAACCACCAGAAGAATCCGGGTAATGGGGTTGGTCCACCAGCCCTTGACTGTCGCGATATCGTCCTGAATCTTCTCGAAATCTGCCACCCTGGGCTTCTTGATATATGCCTCGGAAAGCCCGGCAAACCACCCTGCCGCTAAAGTCGGGTTCAGCGAGGTGATGGGCGATGCAATGGCTGCAACCAGTATGGTTATGGGATGGCCGAACGCTATCGCAGCCCCGATTGCCGCAAAAAAAGCATTGCACAGCAGCCACCACTTGATCATCTCATAGCCCTGCTTCGGTCCTCCCAAAAAAAAACCGACGGTAACCAGAACAAGGATTGCAAGGGGGATCACCCACTTGAATATGCCCTTTTTCTTTGCAGGGACCTCTTCAAGGGCCTTGATGTCTTCGACAGGGTTCCTGAGCTGTTCGATAAGCCCCTGCATATGGCCGGCGCCTACCACGGCCAGGACCTTCTCCCCCTTGATATCACTCAGCTTCTTCCCCATATAGGCGTCGCGCTCGTCAATGAGAACCCTCTTTATCGTGGGTGCGGACTTTGCAATCTCATCTATGGCCGCAGTGAGCATGTCCTTTTCCTTGAGCTTTTCGATCTCGTCTTCATCAAGTTCGTCCACCGCCAGTATGGAAAACAGCGAGGAGAAGATGAGCTTGGTCTTTTCCCACAGGGACAGGCTGCGCCATGCACGCTGAATGGTTACCTGCACGTTCCTGTCAACCAGGGCAACAGGGATGTCCTTTGCCTCGGCCGCATCGATGGCCTGGCGCATCTCGTCGCCCGGCCTGATCCCGAAGCGCTCCCCAACCCGCTTCTGGAATGAGGCCATAACGAGATTTGCAAAGAGAAAGGCTGCCTTCTTTTCCTTGATGACCTTGATGATATCCATCTCCTGCCAGTTCTTCGGGTTCTTCATCACCTCGTACCTGCTCTGGCAGAGCTCCACGGCAACAGTGTCCGGGTCATTTTCCTCGATGGCCTGGCGCACCTCTTCCACTGAACTCTTTGACACATGGGCTGTGCCTACAAGGATAACCTCTTTATCTTCCAGCTGTATGCGTTCAATGGGCATGGTGGATGCTCTATATATGGTTATGCAGTTTCAGGTCAAGGAGATATAAGAGACCGGAGATCTGAAGAAGCCCTGGATTGTGTCTTCCTGTGACCTTACTTCCTGAAGAAGACAAGTTCGGTCAGGGGCTTTCTTCCGGGTGCCTTCGGGGGTGCTCCGTCAGGATGGCCCAGGGCTATGGCCGCCATGAACTCGAATTCATCGGGTGCGCCTGTGAGTTCTTTCACCTCGGATGCGCTTTTAAGGATCTCGCCCAGCCACACCCCGCCGAGACCGAGTGCGGTGATCTCGAGAAGCATGTTTTCGATGCAGGCGCCTATGGCCTGAAGGTCCTTGGTCCTGTCATAGGAGGCCTTCGTGTCAAGAAACACGGCAATCACTGCGTATGCCGATTTGATGATAGTGCTGTATCTGGTGAGCGTGCTTAGCCTGTCCTTTATCCCGGTATCAATGATGACAGCGAAACGCCAGGGCTGGTTGTTGAGTCCTGAAGGCGCCCACCTTGCTGCATCGAGGATCGTCTCTATGGTCTGTTCGTCGATGTGCTGCCCGGTGAATGCACGGATGGACCTTCGCTGTTTAATTGTTTTTTCCACCACCCGCTCCCTGTGAGGCATTCATTGTGAGATATGCATCGATAAAATCGTCAATCTCACCGTCGAGCACAGCCTCGACATTGCCCACCTCCAGATTTGTGCGGTGGTCTTTCGCCATCTGGTAGGGCTGAAGCACGTATGACCTGATCTGCGATCCCCAGGTGATCTCCTTCTTGCCCTTGTGAAACTCGTTTATCCGCTCCTTCTGCTTTTCCTCTTCGAGTTCATAGAGCTTCGATGCCAGCACTTTCATGGCAAATGCCTTGTTTTTGTGCTGCGAGCGTTCGTTCTGGCACTGGACAACGATCCCGGTAGGAAGATGTGTTATCCTTACTGCAGAGTCGGTCTTGTTGACGTGCTGCCCTCCGTGGCCCGATGCCCTGTACGTATCGATCCTCAGATCCTTGTCATCTATAGCGATATCGATGTCCTCATCCACTTCAGGTGTGGTCATGATCGAGGCAAACGAGGTATGTCTTCGGCTGTTGGAGTCAAACGGCGATATCCGCACCAGCCGGTGGACCCCTGTCTCGCCCTTGAGGTAGCCGAAGGCCCACTCTCCTTCCACCTCGATGATGGCGCTCTTTATCCCTGCAGCCTCATCGGCAAGTATGTCTATGATGCGGGTCCTGAACCTGTTCTTTTCCGCCCACCTCAGATACATGCGAAGAAGCATCTCCGCCCAGTCCTGGGCCTCCAGGCCGCCTGAGCCTGCATGGATCTCCAGAAAAGCGCTCTTTGCATCATCCCGCCCGGAAAGGACATAGACCTTTTCTATGGAGTTCAGCGTTTTTTTGAGCCGTGCGATCGCGTCCTTGATATCGGGCAGGACAGCGCTTTCATCCTCTTTGGCAAGTTCGACAAAGACCTGGAGGTCATCCCACAGTGTGGAGACGGTCTTCCAGTTTGACAGGATATCTGTTATTCGTGATTTCTCTGTCTGGATTTCCCTTGTCTTGGCCTGATCCTTCCAGACATCGGGGTCTGAAAGCAGGGAATCCAGTTCTTCCAGGCGTTTTTCTCTGACAGGTACTTCAAAGATAACCTCGAACGTTTTCGAGCTGTTCACCGATAAGTTCTATCTGCGGCTGTAAATCTGCTAACATGACCTCAGGCCTTAACACCTTCTCCTGATCGTTGTCAATGCCGCAATAAATGATGCACAGGCCCATATCCAGGCAAGAACAGGGCCGTATCGCACATAAAAGCTCTGAAAAGACGTGCGCGTTATTTCACCGGTAATTACCCCTTCTTCAAGCAGCCCGATCTTACTGACCACCTCGCCGAAGGGATTTACCATGGCGGAGATGCCGTGGTTGACGCTCCTGAGCATCCATCTGCGGCTCTCTACAGTCCGGAATGCCGCCATGATCAGATGCTGCCGAGGCGTGGACCAGGTCTTGAACCACGCATCGTTCGATGCATTGACCAGGAAAGTCGCCCCTTTGCCGCACAGGGTGCGGGTCATGCCCGGGAATATGCTCTCGAAACAGATCAGCACACCGATGCCGTCTAAAGGAGAGGCCTCGCGGGCACGGGAAAAATCGCCCACCCCCTGTGTAAGGCTCCCGAAAAACGGCTGTATAAGGCCTGCAAGGGGCAGATACTCGCCGAAAGGCACGAGATGTACCTTGTCGTAGAAATCCTCTACCACTCCGTCTTTGAGCAGCCACACCCGGTTGAAATACCTGCCGTCGTCATATGCAGGGCTGCCGACAACGAGCCTGGCATCGTGCGTGAGGCTCAGATCGATTATACGCTGGCTGGCCGGCCATTTTCTGAACAGAAAGAAATTGCATGCAGTCTCGGGCCATACCACGAGTTCGGCCCCTGCATTCACGGCCTCGCCGGTAAGACGGGAATAGATGTCTATGGTGGGCTCCACCATCGAAGGCAGCCATTTCTCTTCCTGCGCTATATTTGCCTGGGCAATGCCGACGCGGAGTTTTTCGCCTTCAAGGGTAAGGGTATCCATCCTGTAATTGCCCCACACAGAAGCAGCCAGGAGCACGGCTGCACTCAGTACAAGGGGAAGGCAGCTCCTGTTGAGCGCCTTGTAGACCGCGACATTGACCATGAGGATGATGCCGCTTATGAGATAGACCCCGCCGAACTCGGCTATCTGAATGAAGGGCTTCCAGGGGAACTGCGTATACCCTGCAAGGGCCCACGGAAAACCTGAGAAAGGGACATACGACCTGACCAGCTCCAACAGCACCCAAAGGCCCGGGATGGTCAGAAACGCGAACCTGGAACGGATCAGCTTCTGTGAGCCCCAGGCAAACACCGCGAAATACAGAGAAAGAAACGAGATCAGCAAAAGCAGGAGAAACGCTGCCGGCACCAGGCTCATGCCGCCGTAGTTTTCCATGACATAGGCGATCCAGTAGAGTGTCCCTGCCCATGCAACGATCCCTGCTATGATGCCGTAGATAAATATCTCGGCAGGACTCTCGACCTCCCTGGCCAGGAAAAAAATCGGGACGGCAAAAAACCATGCAAGGGGCCACAGCTCATAGGCGGGCAGCGATAAAGTATAACAAAGACCTGCGAGGATGGCGAGGACTAACCGCCTCAAGTTTCCTTCCTCAATTGTGCATGCACAATGAGTTTTGATATCCTTTTCTTGTCAGCTCCGGCTATCTCGAAGACTACACCTTTATACTCGAGCGTTTCGCCTTTTGCAGGAATGCGTTCCAGCTGGCATGTGATGAATCCGCCGACCGAATCATAGCTTCCCTGAGGTATATTCACATCAAAGGCCTCGACAAAATCGTCGATAGGAAGTCTCGGGTCCACATAAAAGACCCCTTCCTCCTTCTGGGCGATGTCCTTTTCGTAATGCTGGTCGTCCTCGCCGACGATCTCGCCTACGATCTCCTCCATGATATCCCCCATGGTCAAGAGCCCGTCGACATTGCCGTATTCGTCGATCACGATAGCCATCTTTGTGCGGTTTTCCCTGAACTCATTGAGAAGATCTATGAGCTTCTTGCCCTCAGGGACAAAATAAGGCGGGTTCATCAGGTCCTTTATCTTGGGCAGGTCATCCTTCATCGACCAGTATTTCAGAACGTCCTTTGCATTTACCACGCCGATGATGTTGTCTGTGGAGTCTTCATAGATGGGGATTCTCGAACAGCTTTCCTTTGTGATGATATCCACAAGTTCATTCAGGGGTGCTGTACTCGACAAGGCTATCATATCCACCTTGGGTACCATAATCTCCCGCACCGCCGTATCCTTGAGCACGATGATGTTGTGGATCATGTCGCCCTGGTCTTCATCGATGAAGCCTTTTTCTTCAACCTCGTCGATGATCTTTTCGATCTCTTCTTTTGAATTTGTTATTATCTTTTCTCTTCTCAGGTAATACCACAGTCGCTTGAAAAAACTTGTCCTGTCCTGACTATCATCGTTACTGTCCAAACGGGATCTCCTTTAATTAATAAATCAAGTGCCCTATATGTAACCCACTGTGCGCAAACAGTCAATCCACGTATTGCATCATAAACCTCGCCGGGGCCTGCTGCAGAGAGCCGCGCAAGCCTTCCCCGGGGCATCAGCCCCGGGACAAGCACTGATTGTACGATTGAATTTTGTATGATATGAAGGGGGCAAAATACTGCAACAGGAGCCGGAACATGGGAAATTATACCTTTACGGGCACTGATTCATATGTGCTCGATTATGAGCTCTCGAAGATCGTAAATGCCAGTATTGCACTGGAGATGCCCCTTCTTATAAAAGGCGAGCCCGGCACAGGAAAAACCCTGCTGGCACACGCCATAGCGGAAAACCTGAACATGCCCCTCATCGTACTCAATGTAAAATCAAGCATGAAGGCAATCGAAGCACTGTACCAGTACGATACGCTCACCAGGCTCAATGACAGCCGCTTCGGTGATTCCAGCCGTAATGTCAGCACCATCGAAGACTATATCAAGATGGGAAAAATAGGACAGTCCTTTGCAAGCGATACAAAGGTCGTTCTGCTCATCGACGAGATCGACAAGGCCGACACGGATTTTCAGGATGACTTGCTTGACGTGCTCGACCAGATGTCGTTCGACATCATCGAGATAGACAAGACTGTTAATGCCAGAAACAGGCCCATCATCATCATTACGTCCAATGCCAAGAAAGACCTTTCCGATCCCTTCCTGGGAAGGTGCGTATTTCATCACATCGCATTCCCGGATGAGGAGATGATGCACAAGATCGTGCTGGCCCATTTCCCTGACCTGGATAAAAAACTCTCCGAAGCATGCATTGAAACCTTCTACCGCCTCAGGAATATCCGCGGCATCGAGAAAAAGCCCGCCACCAGGGAGCTCATCAACTGGATAAGGATCCTGCTCATGGACAAGAACTTCGATCCCAAACACCTCTCCAAAAACGAGATACCCTACCTGGGAGTGCTGTTCAAGAAGAGCGAGGATTACAAGACCCTGCAGAAACAGTTGGGAAGCGGATACCGTTAAGGAACCCACATGTTCGTAGATTTCTTCTACATGCTCAGGCAGAAGGGGCTGCCGCTTTCGCCCTCGGGGTTCCTGCGCCTGCAGGAGGCCCTCCACAAAGGTCTCATACTTTCTCTGGACGATCTGTATTCCATCTCCCGTGCGATAATGGTCAAATCCGAACGGCATTTCGATATATACGACCGTGTCTTTGCCCACTATTTCAAGGGCGCCGAGCTGGATGATTCGATCAATGCGGAGATCGACCTCGCGATCCAGTCCATGCTCGAAGAGTGGCTGAAAGATCCCGAGATGATGGCCGACTTCCTGGGCATCGACCAGGAAGCGCTGAACAAGCTTACACCCGAGGAACTCGAGGAGTATTTCAGAAAACGGCTTGAGGACCAGACCGAACGGCACGACGGAGGAAACAAATGGATAGGCACCGGCGGCAGATCGCCGGTCGGGCATTCAGGCTTTCACCCCGGCGGCATGCGCGTGGGGGGCACTTCCCAGCATAAATCAGCGGTCAAGATAGCCATGGAGCGAAGATACAAGGACTATACCGAAGACTCCAGGCTCGGGCCGTCGCAGATATCCGAGGCCATGAGAAGGCTGCGCAGCATGCAGCCTGCCGGGCCGAAAGACAATCTGAACATAGACAAGACCATCTATGAAACCATGAGAAATGCGGGCGAGATCGAGATCGTCTTTGACCGGTCACTCAAGGACAAGCTCAAGGTGGTCCTCATGATCGACAACGGCGGCTTTTCCATGGACCCGTACATCAATGTGGTTCAGGTACTGTTCAATCATGCAAAGAACCAGTTCAAGGACCTCAAGATATTCTACTTCCACAACACCATCTACGGCAGTGTGTGGCTGGACCCCACCAGGCAGTTCAAGATCCATTTCATCGATGACTTTGCACGCTATGACCCCGATACGAGGCTCATTATCTTAGGCGATGCCTCCATGGCACCTTTCGAACTCTTCAGCCGCAACGGCAGCATCTATTATGCGTCCAAGACCGAGTCGAGCATTAAAAGTCTTGAATTTCTTTCAAAAACATTTAAACATAGTGCATGGCTGAATCCCAAGTACGCCTACACATGGTCACACACGCAGACCATAGAGGCGATACGGGAAATCTTTCCGATGTTCGAGATTACACTTTCCGGGCTGGAAAAGGCTGTCGAACATCTGATGAGCAAGAATTGAAAAGGTGTGCGTCCGTAGCTCAGTAGGATAGAGCGTAGGCCTCCGGAGCCTAAGGTCGCAGGTTCGATCCCTGTCGGGCGCACCATATATGATACTGGAATATGATAAA
>JAFGTK010000197.1 GCA_016934135.1 Deltaproteobacteria bacterium
CTGGTCCTCATCTGCTGCGGATATTGTGTTCACGCTCAGATATGAACCAAGGAAGGCAATGTTTATAACCAGGGCTATGATAAGGATCTTCTTTCCGGTCATAGGCTTTCTCCATGGCGTAGGATGGCAATCTCGTCGATAAAGCGCATCTCTGATTTCCTTTGTTTCATGTTATGGCGTTCCTCGTCAATCTCTCTTAGTCTCTCGATGGCCTTGTGTTCCTTCTTTGCCTTGAGCATCTCGCCTCTCCTGAGATCGAGCTGCTTATCCGCAGAGATCAGATTCTTATCAAGCTGTTTGATGCTGTCTCCCAGAAACGTTATATAATCATGATACTGCCTCATCTGTAATGCGCTCATGCCGGCCTTCATCCTGCTTGTGAGTTCCTTTATCGTTTCATTCTTTGCTGTAATTTTCAAGTTTTTCAGATTCTCGAGATTAAAGCGGTGCCGCTGAGCCTTTGAGAATTCCTGTTGTGCGATGTTCTCCTTGATCTTGCGTACCTTTAAAAGTGTCTCAAATCGGAAATGAAAACTCATCGTTACCTGCCTCAACCTGCCTTCTCAAAGATTTCCCTCATCTGCTCCAGGCAATCCTCCATTGCGACCTTTGTCTCTATTGGCTGTTTGAGAAAGGTATTGATGAAGTTGATATGTGCTATCGCCGTATCGATAGCAGGATTGTTGCCTGAAACATAGGCGCCTATATTGATGAGATCCTTTGCTTCTTCATAAACAGCGCAGAGTTCAAGGATGCGTCTGGCAAGAACGAGGTGTTCCTTATCGACGATATCGTTCATGACTCTGCTCACGCTGTTGAGGATGTCTATTGCCGGGTAGTGGTTTTTTGCCGCAAGGTCGCGTGACAGGACAATATGTCCGTCCACAATGGACCGGACGCTGTCAGCTACCGGTTCGGTAAAGTCATCGCCCTCGACCAGGACTGTATAGAGACCGGTGATACTGCCTGTTGATGTGTTGTTTCCAACCCTTTCCAGGAGTTTCGGCAGCTTGGCGAAACATGAGGGCGTATAACCTTTTGTGGTTGGAGGCTCACCGATTGCAAGGCCGATCTCTCTCATGGACATTGCATACCGGGTTACCGAATCCATCATGAACAGCACGTCAAGGCCCTGATTCCTGAAGTATTCGGCGATTGTTGTGGCAAGATAGGCTCCACGTATGCGGATAAGCGCAGGCTGGTCAGAGATGGCGGCTATAACGACGGATTTTTTCAGGCCTTCTTCCCCAAGGTCTTTTTCGATGAATTCCTTGACCTCTCTTCCACGTTCTCCGATGAGTGCGATTACATTGATGTCAGCCTTGGTATTCCGCGCCATCATACCCAGCAGTACACTCTTTCCAACCCCGCTTCCGGCCATGATTGCCATTCTCTGCCCTTTGCCGATTGTTGTAATGCCGTTTATTGCAGCGATCCCCAGGTCTAATGGCTCGGTGATCCTTCTCTTTTTCAATGGGTTTGTTCGATTTCCATACAGCGGCATTTCATGATCGAGTACGAGTGCTCCTTTCCCATCCAATGGGTTGCCCATTCCGTCGATCACTCTGCCAAGAAGATTATCGCCCACCTTTACGGCAGGATTGGATTTTCTGGCAACGATCTTGCTGCCCGGGCCGATGCCGTCCAGGTCTCCAAGAGGCATAAGCAATACCCTGTTGTTACGGAAACCGACCACTTCTGCCATGATGGAATCCTGCATCTGTTTCGAGTAGATCTCGCACATGCCGCCCATGGAACTTCCCGGTCCATGCCCTTCAAGCACCAGCCCCACGATATTGGTTACCTTGCCACGTACCTGAATGGGCTGGATATCTTTTAAGGGGATGATGAATTTATTCAGATCAGTCATTTTCGCTCAGAACATCCTTCATATGATCAATCTGAGACCTGATGGTAGCATCAATTTCTCCGAACTCGGTATCGATAATGACCCCGCCGCGATCAATAGAGGTGTCTTCTATCACGTGGATCTGTTTTCTCCCGGAAAGACTGTTTTTAAGAATTGTTTCTATCTCCCGTATGTATTCGAAATCAGAGGGATGGAGTCTCAGCCGTATGTCATCGGTCTCCAAGAGGTGATTGGCTGCAGCCCTTACGGTATCCAGTATGATGTCAGGTGAGAACTGAATGGATCTGTGAACAATCTTTTCTGTAATGAGAAATATGATCTCAAGGAGTTGATGCTGGTGTTTTTCAATAATGGACGCTCTCATGGATGCTATCTCATCTATCGCATTCCTGAATGTGTCAAAGAGCGGTTCGATCTTTTTTATGGCTATCTTACGTCCCTCGGCCTGTCCTTTTTCAATGCCGGAATTATAGGCCTGCATCTCGATCGCCTCTTTTTTCGACCTTGCCTTTCTGATAATGTCTTCAGCCTCTTTGGCAGCCTCTTCTGCTTTACTCAGTTTTCCCTTCTGGCCCATATCCTGAATATCATAAGGGGTGACAGAGCAGTTCTTGGCGCTCTTGTCCTTGAGTATCTTAGACGAGGACATCTTCTCCACCCTTTCCTCCAATAACTATCTTGCCGGCTGCTTCGAGCTTTCTTACAACACGCACGATGATCTGCTGTGCATTCTCCACGTCAGAGAGTTTTACAGGCCCCATTGCCTCCATGTCGTCAACAAGCATTTCAGATGCGCGTGAAGACATGTTTTTCAGGATAAGATCCTTCATGGCATCGCTTGCCGTTTTCAGAGCCAGACACAGGTCTTCGTTGGTGATCTCCTTGAGGATGGTCTGAATTCCGCGGTTATCGATGTGGGCAATATCCTCGAATACGAACATCTTCTGCCTGATACCTTCAGCAAGATCGGCATCTATCTCCTCGAGCGAGGCAAAGATATTGTTTTCTGTTGTATGGTCAATCTGGTTCATTATCTCTGCTACGGTTTCAATCCCGCCGAGTTTTTTGCTCTCTGTCGATCCCATGGCCTCGATCTCTTTTTTCAGAACACCGTCAATGTCCTCGATGATTCCAGAAGGAACCAAGCCCAGATTGGCCATCCTGTAGATAATCTCGGGCTGGAGCTTTTCGGGCAGTTCCCTGATGATCTGTGCTGCTTTTGTAAAATCGAGGTGTGCCAGGACCAGAGCAATTGTCTGCGGGTGTTCTCCCTTGAGGTAATCCACCAGCAGCAGGGGATCAACCCCTCTGAGCGATGAAAAGGCAGCGGTATCCGTGGCCTGTGTTATGGATTCGATAATGGGTTGTGCCTTGTCGTCACCCAGTGCCGAGATAAGGGCGTCCCTTAGATAATCCATCCCTTTGCCTGTTATCCCGCTTACCTCGGAGGTCTTTTTCTGAAATTCGTCCATGATCTCCTGTACAGTAACCGAAGGGATTGTCACATCATCGAGATTGGCCATACGTTTTCCGAGCAGCTTGATCTCGTATTCGGTCAACCCTCTGAATACGTGCTGGGAGAATTCATCACCCATTGCCATAAGGAAGATTGCAGCCTTTTGCGGACCGTCGATTCTACTGATCTTTGCCATCATATGCTCTCCTGCAGCCAGGATTTTACAACAGCAGTGGCAGTACCCATATCATCCTTTGTGACCTTTTCGATCATCTTTCTCTTTCCTCTGACTGCCATTTTCATCTCATCACTCTTTGCAATAGCCTCTATCTGAGGGATATCTTCAGCCTCAATCTCTTCGGTTTCTTCGGATGATATGGCCCTTTGCTTATCCGAGACCTTTTCAACAATCCTGACCGATTTGAACAACCACCGAAGCAGGGGACGAATAACGAAGAGCAGTACAAGTAGCGTGATAAGAAGGAATACAACCGGTTTCAGGATAGATACTATGAAATCCTGCTTTTTCGCCTTTGCTGAGAGTTCTTCAATATCGGTATTTTCCTGTGCAAAGGGCATGCATGAGACAGAAATTGTATCTTCCCTGTCTGTGCTGAACCCTACGGCATGGCGTACAGCATCCTCAATCCCCTTGAGCTCTTCTGCCTGACGCGGCACAAAGACCTGGTTTCCTGTGTCATCTGTCTTGTATTGTCCATCCACGACCACCGATATGGTCAATCGGGTGATGTTTCCCGGAGACTGTATGCGTTCGATCTGGTTTCTTCCTATCTCATAGTTACGGACAATATTGGAACCGCCTGAACTGGCATTTGCAGGTATTGCTCCCGGTCCTCCTCTTCCGGTAGGAAGGTTTGACTGGACACCTGCAATGCCGCCGGTTATCCTGTCTCCTCCGGAGAATTCATTCTTGAGCTCCTCGCTCCTTATTACCTGCATTTCCGGATCATAGGAGTCTTCCACTCTTTTTACCATATCCATGTTGATATCCGCACTTACCTTTACAATGGCCCCCGATGGTCCAACGATCTTTTCAAGAAGATCCTGGGCACGAGACTGGAGCATGTTTTCTATCCCGTGTTTGACATCGAGATAGTTGCTTGCAAGCGATATGGCCTGAGACTCATCCCTGCCCTCGAAAAGGACCTTGCCGCTGATATCCACAATGCTGACGTTCTCGGTTTCCAGCCCGCGTACAGACTTTGCTATGAGATATACGATCCCCTGTACCTGCCCCGGGTTGATCTTGCGGCCCTGTTTCGGCTTTATTACAATGGATGCTTTGGCCGGTTTTTCATCCTCGATGAAGATGCTCTCTTTCGGCATGGCAATATGTACCCTTGCATAGTCCACCTCTTCAAGGGACATAATGGTGTTTGCCAGTTCATTCTGCAGAGCCCTCTGATAGTTGATCTTCTGTACGAATTCCGAGGTGGAAAAACCTGTCTCGTCAAACAGGGCAAAGCCTTTTCCCACTCCCCCCTTGGGGAGACCCTGTGAAGCGAGACTCAGTCTTGTCTCGTATACGTTTTCCTCAGGTATCATGACGGCAGTCCCGCCTTTTGTGAGTTTGTACGGGGTGCGGTTTTCCTTTAAGTGCTGAACAATGAGTGATGCATCGGCCTCATCCAGATCAGTAAAGAGGTACTGGTATGTCGGCGCAATGGTCCACATCAGGGTTACAGAAATCACGGCGGCGGCAAGACCTATTACTGCAAACAGGCCAAATCTCTGGCCCATGCTCATGCTCGTAAACCGTTTTATCAGTTGGGAGAACAGGTTATCAATATTCATCGTAATTGCAGCAGCTGTTTATAGCCGTCTATGAGTTTGTTGGTCGCGGAGATCAGAAGACGGACACTGATATCAGCCTTCTGCATGGAAACCATTGCCTCATGGATATTTAATGATTTACCCTGCGCCAGGTCAACGGCCATCTTTTCGGATTCTTTTGCCCTGGCATTTGTTTCCAGTATAACATCCTTGAGGGTGTCGGAAAAATTCGTCTGCGTGTCCTTGCTGTTGCTTTTGGCGGTCCGGTCTGTGCCGAGTTGTGTGAAATCAGAGGGATCGATACGCATCATTACCTCCCTATAGACAGGGCCTTAAGCGCCATGTCCTTCTGTGCCTTGATAGCTGCCGTATTGGCTTCAAACGCCCTTGTTGCCCCGACCATGTCGACCATTTCCTCCATGATATTCACATTGGGCATGGTCACATAACCATCCTCATCTGCATCAGGATTGCCGGGGTCAAAAATACGGTTTCCTTGTGCGGGGTCTTCCACGATATCTTCGACCTCTACGCTGGAAAGCTCTTGTTCAAACGAATTTTCCCGGAAGATCACATCCCTGCGCCTGTAGGGGCCGCCTTCTGCCGTTCTCGTGGTGTTGGCATTAGCGATGTTGGATGAAATGATGTTCATCCTTGTTCTCTGTGCCCTCATTCCGCTGGCGCTGATATCCATTGCAGTGAAAAGGTCCATTACTGAATACCTCTTATAGCCTCTTTCAAGGCATCAAGTTTTCCCTGAATCATCTGGGCTGATGCACTGTAGAGCAGGTGATTCTGTGAAAGTTTCATCATCTCCCTGTCAATGTCAACCGTGTTGGAATCATTCCCTATTCTGGAAAAGGGATCATCTTTGACCGCATAATCCGGGCTGTTTTCCGCAGATCCGGTAATGTGTTTCGGATTTGTAGCCGACATAGCCATCTCTCTGGAAAGTTCTTTTTCAAAAGCCACTTCCTTTGCCGTAAATCCGGGGGTGTCTGCATTGGCAATGTTACTGGAAATTATTCCCTGCCTGAAGAGATGATAATTCATGGCCGATGTTAGTTCAGTTAAGGTTTTTCCAAATATTCCTGCCATGGTGCCCTCCTTGCACAAGAATAAGCAATACTCGTACCAATGAGCAAATCCACTGTTTATGAGGCGTTATAAGGTAAACCGTTCGATGTTTTGACCGATAGAGCGTCGGAAAATTGACCTTTTTCCGTATATTCGTTAAGTTTGTTTCTCAGTGTCCGTATGCTGATACCCAGCAGAGTTGCAGCTTTGGTTCGGTTTCCGTCGACATGATCAAGGGTTGACAGGATGAGCCCTCTCTCCATCTCATGGATAGTTGTACCGACTGAAGCAGTCTTTTCGGGTGCGGTATTCATGTCCATCCCAAGCATGATGTTCTCAGCCGATAGCTGATCTCCATCCGTCAGGATCATGGCGCGTTCAACAGCATTTTCAAGCTCTCTGACATTGCCAGGCCATGAGTATTCAGTGAGGGTGTCTTTTGCCCCCTGGGTCAGAATCTTTTCTCCGATCTGTTCTCTCAGGGCGATCTTGGTGATAAAATGCATTGCCAGAGGGATGATATCGTTTTTCCTGGCGCGCAGCGGCGGTACCTTGATCGGAATGACATTGAGACGGAAATAGAGGTCGTTCCTGAATCGGCCATCCCTGATCTCATCCTCTATGGCCCTGTTTGTGGTTGCGATTACCCTGAAGTCAACGGATATTGGAGAGCTTGATCCGACCCGGTCGATCTGTTTTTCCTGGAGCACGCGCAGTAGTTTTGCCTGGAGTCCCAGGCTGACTTCGGTTATCTCGTCAAGGAGTATGGTCCCACCCCCTGCAAGTTCGAACTTGCCGAGGCGCGTTGCATATGCTCCGGTAAAGGCACCTTTTTCAAATCCGAAAAGCTCGCTTTCCAGGAGCGTATCAGGTATGGCTGCAAGGTTGATTCCCACATACGGCCCGGCATTTCTCTTGCTGTGTTTGTGAATATACCTGGCGATAATCTCTTTGCCGGTCCCTGATTCCCCCTGAATAAACACCGGTGCCTGGGTTGGGGCAACCTTGTGTATGATCTCCAGGATCCTTTTCATGCTCTGGTCTGCCGTGATGAAGGTTCCCTTGTCAGGATGGTCCTGTTTTTTCGGTGAGGTCAAAAGTGCTGAGATAATCTGCCTGATGTCGTTTGCCATAAACGGCTTTTTGAGGTAATGCGTTGCGCCGATGTTAAGACATGCGGTTGCATCACCGAATCCGATGGCAACAATTTCGATGTTCGGGTACACCTGTTTGGTGCCTTCGATAACATCGGTGTAATCATCTGATATAACGGCAATATTATGTGATTTAGGATCGATTGATCCAAGAAACTTATCCTTGTTGGTAAACGGGCAGGGTGATTCTCCCATATCGCCTATAAGATCGGTAAGAATATCTACGATGGATTTATCCGGATCAAGTATGGCTATGGACATGGTATGCTAGTTTCCCCCGAATCGGTTCTTGAGTTTGTTGAACTCGGCTACATCATTGTTGACATCCAGTTCCTTCAGATAAGTAGATGCTGTGTTCAGAAGTATGCTGTCCGTACTGTCCCGAATCACATCAGCGAGGATATCCCGTGCCTCGGTGTGTTTCTCAAGGGAATGAGCTATGGTTGCAAGGTGGTACAATGCCCAGTTTTTATACGCAGACTGGGGATAGGTTTCGATCACTTCATGCAAAAGCTCACTGGCCCGGTCAAGTTCATTCAGGGCGATGAGCTGCCTTGCCCTTGTATAGAGAGCCTGCGCAATAACAGGAGAGTTCATCTTTTTTCTCAGGTCAATGATTCTCTCAAGAGCACGGACCTCATCAGGCGTCTGGTTGAGCCTCCTGTAGATGTCGGCCAGCATGGACAATGAGGAAAGGGCCTTTTCATCTCCCCTGTCTGCAAGAGGTTCCAGAAATACGACAGCTTCTTCGAGATCATTTATGAAAAACAGGAGCTCGCCTCTTGTATCCTTCATGGTTTGGGCATCCATACCCTGGGGATAGTCCTTCAGATAAAGGGAATTCCACTTGAGTGCCAAAGGGTATTCTCCCTGCTGATAATCCATGGTGAACAGGATTGTTATTGCCGGAGCTCTCCTGCTGGCAGCTTTTTTTATGCACTCTGCAAGCATCGTTCTTGCCAGATCAGTGTTTCCGAGACGGTACATGGTGTCTCCCAGAATGAATAGGGAATCACTGTCATCGATATCACTCATGAAGCTTGTTTCATATTCGGTAAAAAGATCATAAATGGATTCCAGATCTTCTTTCTGGTAGAGTATTTTCAATCTGGACAGAATGGTCTTTTCTGCTTCAGCCTGGGCATACAGATGGATAGGATCGGTCTGTTTCGTATCCATCCATGCGCGATGGTATGCCTTTAATGCATTTTCCCAATCCCCTTTTATTGAATATGTCTGAGCAATTCTGACCTTGACCAGAGAGCCCAGCGGTCCTTCCTGGTATTCTTCGGATGACTTCATAGTTTCGTAGATGTCCATGATTTCATAGAAGGTTTTGTCAGACAGTGTTCCGGACTTTTCGAGATCCTGTTCAAGAAGTATCCGTGCGGTCCTGAGCCTTGCAATGATCCCTGTGTCACTTCTCGGAGTTATGCTTTCAACCTCGGAAAATACAGTCATGGCTTTTTCCTTCTGCCCCAGATGGTACAGGCAGTCCCCTAAATGCAGAAGATCGGCTGGCTTGTTTTCGGGGTTGCCCAGATTTATTGCAAGCAGTGTATATTCCTTTGACTTGTTAAAATCATTGAGATTGAACGAGGCCTGGGCAATGCGTGAATAGAGTTCAGGATCATAGCGGAATAATGTCGGATCCTTGCGGATGGATTCCTGGTAAAATCCCAGTGCCTTGGTGTATGCATTGAGGCCGAGATAGGTATCTGCAATAACCGAGAGATAGTATCCTTTAATTTCATCTGGTGCCGAATTTACAGTAAAGGTCTTTTCCATTCGTCTGTTTTCTACAAACGCATCCTGGAACAGACCCTTTTTGTTCATCATGTCAATTTCTTGAATATTTGCCTCCATAGCGATTGCTGTTGAGGTGGAATTTTTAAGGAAACGGATGTAATTCGTGGCTTCGTTGAGCATGTTTGAGCGCAGCAGCATACGGGAATATTCAAGCATGATCTGTTCTCTCTCAATCCCCGGCGACATGGCCTGTATCCCATCGCTCATACATTTCAGGGACTCTATGGAGAATTTCTCCATGCGGTATGGATAAGATACCTTCCAGTATGCTCTTCCAAGAAGGATATTCTCTTTTGCATCAAGGGTATCCTTGTACCGGTCCAGGGTATGGATGGTGGCTGCGACGTCTCCGTTTTCAAATGCATTTTTTGCTATTGCATAGAGTTTTGACCGGTTCAGTTGTATAGAGGTGATAATCTCCAGGATGATCTTGTTGTTTATCTCATCAGGTTTTATATCCATTGATGCGCTTTCATCAATAACCGAGAATATCAGTCCTGCGCCGTCTTGTGTCTTTAATAACCCGGAGTATTCGATATAGGGGACCCTGGTAAGCGGCTTTTCTATGTCCATGCAATGGATATTATGGTTAAAAAAGAGATACGCACGTTTGTTTTCGAAACTGCGTATCTCCGGCCATGTCTCGGGATTCATGCAGAGAGTCACAGTAATGCCGTTATCATGAGGGCTGGTCTCTATATGCTCAATAGGACACACGTATTCCGATACCACCTTTTCGGCCGAGATATCAACGATGAAGCGTGGGGGCCTGTCCATGGAGGTGGTAGTATAGATGAATGGTTTTTTCATGAATATCTGTGCGGTTCTTCCGTCAAAAGTTAGTTCACGGATTATAAAGGTGTCTGATACTGTTGCAGGCGGCCCTATTATGTCGGGAAAATTGACGATCAGTGTCTGATCCTTCTGCGTCAATACCGGTGCCACCGGTCTGTCCAGTTCAAAGACAAGCCGTGCCCTCTCAGGTGCCCCTCCTACCTGGAGAGTATCTGCCCAGGCCTTTCCGGCAAAGATACAGTACACAGTCGCCGCAAGCAGACAGAGTGTGTATATCCATATTCTCATGATCTTTTGTGCACGAAATTTATTCACCACAAGATAGAATACAACTTCCATGCCATACAGCACATAAGTAATTATGATATGGTGAATATCAAGATGAATACTGTAGCTGAATCATAGTTTCCAGTGTGAAATATTGAAGGGCAATATCCTGTACTATACACGGGATGCACGGATCGGGATTAAGGCCTATCCGAGATTGACTTCTGTAGGTTTTTGAAGCTTCTGTTTCTTGATCTTCTCCACAAGGGTGGTTCGATTTACATGAAGAAGTTTTGCAGCCCGGTTCTTTACCCAGTTGCTCTTGTTCAGTGCCTGGATAATGATGCTTTTCTCAAATTCATTCACTGCGGTTGAAAGATCAATGCCACTTTCCGGAAGGTCAATCTGCGGTATATCTGAATCGACAGTAGCGGCACCTGAAAGAACCTTGTCCGGCAGATCGCTCAGTTCAACCTCATTGCCGTCGCACAATACCACCATGCGCTCCACAATGTTTTCGAGTTCCCTTACATTGCCCGGCCACCGGTACTGCATGAGAACCGACATCGCCTTCTTGCTGAAGGCCTTGACCGAGGTCGGTTTGTCAGAGCCGTATTTCCCCAGGAAGTGCTTTATCAGCAACGGGATGTCTTCTTTCCTCTCTCTCAGAGGGGGAAGGGTTATCGGTATCACATTGAGCCGGTAGTAGAGATCTTCCCGGAATCTTCCCTGTACTACTTCCTCTTCCAGGTTTCTGTTTGTTGCAGCGATGATCCGCACGTCCGCTTTCATGGATTTTACGCCGCCGACCCGTTCGAACTCTCTTTCCTGAATTACGCGAAGGAGTTTGACCTGGAGGTTGGGGCTCATCTCGGACACCTCATCCAGCAGGATGCTTCCCTGGTTTGCCAGTTCAAAGCGCCCGATACGCGTCCTGAAAGCTCCGGTGAATGCCCCTTTTTCATGTCCGAAGAGTTCGCTTTCCAGCAATTCTTCGGGTATTGCCCCGCAATTGACCGGAACAAAAGGATTCTGGGAGCGGGGAGAGTTATAGTGCAGTGCGCGGGCTACGAGCTCTTTTCCAGTGCCTGATTCCCCGAGTATCAAAACTGTGGAGTCTGTTGATGCAACCTTGTCGATCATGCCGAAGACGCGCTGCATCTTATCGGAAGTCCCTATTATATTTTCAAACTTGTAACGTGCCTTGAGCTGCTGCTTGAGATAGGTGTTCTCTTCCTGCAACGCTAGGTGATCAAGCGCCTTTTTTACAACAACTTTGATCTCTTCGGCCTTGAAGGGTTTTGTGATGTAGTCGAATGCACCCAGTCTCATTGCATCCACTGCGGTCTTCACCGAACCATAGCCGGTATAGATGATCCCGATGCAGTTAAGCCTGTTTTCTACAAGGTGGCGTATAACCTCCAGCCCGTCCAGTTCAGGCATCTGAAGATCTGTGAGCACGACATGGAAAACTTCCTGGGAAAGTTTTGATATGGCATCCTTGCCGTTTATTGCGCTTGTTACGTTATAGTCTTCTTCTGTGAGAATCTCGGAAAGATATTCCCTGTTTTGTATCTCGTCATCAACGATTAAAATATTCTGGCTACCCATATAGATCCTGTCTTGAAATGTATTATAACGCAAAATTATACATGCGTCAATATCTAGACGCCTTTACGCTATAATAATGGGAATTTTAGGATAAAGGTGTTATGGCTTTTCGTTGACTCGATCCCTCATATCTTTTCCAGACTTAAAGAAGGGGAGCACCTTGGCATTCACCTTGATCTTCTCACCACTCTTGGGGTTTCTTCCGACATAAGGCTTATAGTCCCTCATAACAAAACTTCCAAAACCACGAATTTCAACACGACGGCTTTTTTTCATTGCATTTACCATGGAGGTCAGGATGGTGTTTACCATGGATTCTGCCTTCTTGGGATGGAGAGCCATACGCATTGAGAGTTCTTCTATAAGTTCTGATTTGTTCATATGTCCCCTCCTATTTTGAGTATACACATCTAAATATAGGGGGTTGTAGCAGTATGTCAAGGTTTTTTATGAATTTTTAACATCTTATGAAGATTTGATACCTCGGAAGGGGTCAGAGAGCGAACATCCCCTGGTAAAATGCCGTCTATTCTGACAGGGCCCACGGATATTCTTTTTATGGAGAGTACTTCAAGTCCGACTGCAAGCGCCATACGTTTGATCTGATTCTTCAGTCCCTGCCTCAGAGTGATCTTCAGTGTCGTCCCCTTGCTGTTTGCCCTGATTTGCTCTACCTGAGCGGGTCTTGTTTTTTCCCCGTCAAGATATACGCCGGAGGCCATTTCCTGGATCTGTTCGGATTTTGCACAGGGCTTTACCTCAACGGTATATACCTTTGGGACAGCGTACGACGGGTGATGAATTCCATGTGCCAAATCCCCGTCATTGGTCAGCAGGAGCAGACCTTCGGCGTCAAAATCAAGTCTTCCTATGGGAAATACACCTGCATATTGTGAAGGAATAATGTCCTTGATGCATGGTCGTCCCAACGGGTCATACATAGAGGTGAGCATGAACTGCGGCTTGTTCATGGCAAGGTAAAGTATTTTCTGGCTCGACACGATCTTTCCGTCAATACTCACTTCATCTATTTGCGGATCTACGGTATCGCCAAGTTGCGCTGTCTTCGAGTTTATGGCAACGCGCCCTGATTGTACGAGTTCATCTGCCCTGCGTCTTGAGATCGCCCCGGTAGAGGCGATGAATTTGTTTATGCGGATCGTTGTCATAAAGGTGGTATACTTAAAAACCGGGTTTTTGTCCATTGGACTGGCTGAATATGAATACAGGAGCAATGCTTCTGTTCGCGGCGAAGAACATGCACTGTATCATCAGCATATATTCTTGGGGGTAGAAAGCTGTCAGTTATCTGCGGCTTAAAGCCTTCCTGCAGATCTCGCAGGATTCCCGGCAGTAGGGTTGCATATAGTTATACACAATATAGTTTATATCATTGTTCATACCATATCTTTCCACGCAGGTCCGGCATATCAGCCTGCCGATATCGTCGAGGTATCCGATAATAGTATGGTCCTGGTCATCAACCATGGATGTGTGTGATTTGTATTCGCTGATGATGCCGAATGAGCCGCACTCTGAACATACATACCCCTTTTGGGCGTTCCAGAAGGTTGCCCTGCACTTGATGTTCGGGCAATAATAACTTTCAACCCGCTTTCGATAACGCTCGAAGATTGCGTGTATTGCATCCATATAGAGGTCTTTTCTCAACCCGGTCTGTTTGTTATTGTGAAGTAATATATGATCATTTCCTCCGGTATCCGTATTCTTGGAGATTGATTGGTCGTCTTTGGGTTTTTCTTTCAGCGTGAAGCTCTTTTTCATCTGATCATCCTTTTTCCCTATGAATATCAAGGGAATTCTTTAACATAATGAATAAGGCCTTATGTGCCGCTTTTCAATGCCTTGGCATTAAATAGTTATAAAACATCCTGAAGACGCTTTATTGCGCAGAATTCTCCGCACATGGTGCATACATTGTCTTTGCCGATCTCACTTGAATCTCGAATCACCTGAGCTTTTTCACTGTGCAGACTCAGATTGATCTGGCCATGCCAGTCGAGATCCTTTCTTGCCCTGGCCATCTCCAGGTCCCTGGCCCTTGCATAGTTCATACCCTTTGCAAGATCAGCGGCATGTGCTGCGATCTTCGATGCGATCACCCCTTCAATTACCTGATCGATTGTGGGAAGACGCAGGTGTTCTGCAGGGGTGACATAGCAGAGAAAATCCGCGCCGAAGTATGCTGCGAGGGCTCCGCCTATAGCGCCTGCTATGTGATCGTATCCAGTAGCGCAATCCGTTACCAGTGGGCCGAGCACATAAAAAGGAGCCCCATTGCACAGCGATTTTTCCAGACGGATGTTTTCTTCGATCATGTTGAGCGGCACATGCCCGGGACCCTCGATTATGACCTGAACACCCTTGTCCCATGCCCGGCATGCAAGTTCTCCCAGGGTGACGAGTTCGGTTATCTGTGCCCTGTCTGTTGCATCTGCTACAGCCCCGGGCCGCATGCCGTCTCCCAGTGAGATGGTCACGTCATACTCGGCGAGGATATCGAGGATCTCGTCGTAATATTCATACAGGGGAGACTGTCTGCCATGTTTTTTTATCCAGGAGATCAGAAAAGAACCGCCTCTGCTTACGACATCGAGAACCCTGCCCTGTGATACAAGGGCATCGAGGGCCTGCGTTGTTACCCCGGCATGGATTGTCACGAAATCAACACCTTCTTCTGCCTGATTCTCTACTGTGGCGAGAAAATCCTTTATGGTCATGTCGGTGATATCCCTTTTCTGCCGTGAAAGTTCAAAGGCGGTCTGATACAGTGGGACGGTGCCAACGGCAACATCGGATTCCTTCAATATCTCACGCCGTATGGATATGATTTCGGAGCCGAGAGAGAGGTCCATGATGGTATCTGCTCCGTGTCTGGCAGCTGCATGGGCCTTTTGTATCTCCTCATCCCCGTCCATGTGGTACGGGGATGAGCCGATGTTTGCATTTATTTTCGTTCGCAGACCCTTTCCGATGCCACGGATATGAGGGAAAGATCTTTTCCTGTTTTTCGGTATTACTATGGTGCCTTCGGCAATCCCGTCTGCGATGAATTCGGCCGGCACATCCTCATATTCAGCCACCTGTCTCATTTCCCGGGTAATAATTCCTCGCCCGGCCTGTTTTTTTATCGTCATAATATCTCCACACTCCTTTTATGCAGTGCTGTCATGGTCTGAAAGGGGTCTTTTGCCGATGCTACCGCATTGATAACAGCTATGTTGTTGCAGGCAATCCCTGCCAGCATACTGAGATTGTCCTGTGTGATCCCGCCTATGGCAACAACAGGCACCCTTGATCGGGATGAAACCTCATTAAGGGCCTCGATTCCCGTTACCGGGTCGCTCTGGGTTTTTGAGGTTGTCGGGAATACCGGACCGAAACCGATATAGTCTACCGGCATATCCTGTGCCTTTGCTGCCTGGTCGGCATTATGGGTGGACAGTCCTATGATCATTTCGTGTCCGAGGATCTTCCGCGCATGCAGGGCAGGGATATCCTGCCAGCCCAGATGAACACCGTCGGCCTGGACTGCAAGGGCTATGTCAGGCCGGTCATTCACGATGAAGAGCGTGCGGGTATTCGATGTGATATCTCTAATCTTGTGCGCACATTTGATGATCGTTGCTGGATTATCTCTCTTGTTTCTCAGCTGTATTGCCGGAAGACCGGCCGATACCGCCAGGCGGGCAAGCTCTTCGTATTCCATTGTCGCCTCGCTCAAGATGAGATAGAGGCCCCTACCAAGGATTCGTTTTGCATTACCCATTATCTTCTTTTCAAGTTCATAGAGAGAGTACCGGAACGTTTTCATTTCCAGCGCTATCTGAACCGAATCGAGCTTGAATATCTCTTCAAGAACCCTCAGACCTTCCTGGGATCTCTTCATGTTCGACCTGATGATATCCTCAAGCGTGTTCCGCTCGTATTCAAGTACACCCTTCGAGGAAAACCCGACATCCGAGCAAGCGTCTCGATGTGCAATGCATTCCCTGTGATCAACAGCATTTGCGACTCGGTGGCGGAGGTCCTTGATCCCCTGCTGCAGGACGGGGTTGTCGTAGCAGTATCGAAAAATATCCTCTATCACACGCAGACCTTCGGTAACCCTGTTTATATTGGCATCGATGATCCGCAAATTCCCGGAGTCCTTCATGAGAGCTTTCCGATGATCTCATGGGCCGCCTTTTTCCCGGAAAGAAACATGCCGCCGAAGACCGCACCCATCCGGTAACCCCCGTATACAGCATTAGCAGCCATCCCCGAGACAAACAGCCCCGGATATACCTCGCGGGTATTTTCCACTGTATGCCTTTCCCCGAGATTCGCATCCATGGATCTCTCCCCCATGATCGAGCCTGTAGGTGTACCCAGTTTCACGCCCATTTTCCTCACCAGAGCCTGGGTTATATTGGCGGGATGCCCCGTTGCATCGAGGACAAAGGAACTGTGAAGCGTCAGAGGGTCGACATGGAGCCCTGTCATCTCCACGGTTGACCAGTTTATGACCAGCCCGCACACACGGTCTGACTTATAGACGATATCCTCGACATTGATGAGATTGAAGATCCTCAGCCCTGCCCGTATGGAGGTATACACAAGACTTGCCGCGGCATCGACGGAATCCAGGGTATAATAGCCCTTTGTGAAAGGTTTTGCCGGGATGCCGAGTTCATCCAGGACTTCCTTGCCCTCGTCCTGAACAACGATCTCATTGAACATCATGCCTCCTCCCCATATGCCGCCGCCGATCGACAGCTTCTTGTCAAAAAGCGCAACCTTCTTGCCGGCATGAGCCAGGTAGTAACCTGCGACAAGCCCTGAAGGGCCGGCGCCTGCAATTGCGACATCGAGTTCAAGAACATCCATTAGTTTGTTCATATAAGTCGTTATGATAGCCTGGCTTATGGTAACCTCGTTCAACATATCTTCTCCTTGCATAAGTTATTATGTTCCGGGCCTTTCATGCATGCGTGCACTCGTTTTTTTTTGCCTTTAAACGAAAAAAGGCTGTCTCCCGCAGGAGACAGCCTTTTAATCATTTCGTGATTGTGCTCACGTTTTTACTTAAAATCTCCCTCCGCTGGCATTACCCAGATCAGGTTCAATGGGTATAATCTCAGGCTCGTCGAGCCACCCCATGTAAAAGAGCGAGTCTTGTTAATAATGAATTTCCATACATGAGTCAATAGGGTTTTACCATGCTGGTATTATTGACTTGATGTGTGCAGTCGAATGGATCATTAAAAGGTCAAAGATTATGAAGCAGAAATCAGATAAGCGAAATATTGTGGGGTTCGGCCTTGTAAGCCTGGCAAACGATATTGCAAGCGAGATGATATACCCGCTGCTCCCCATCTTTCTCTCCAGCGTTCTTCATGCAAGCGCATCTGCTATCGGTATCATCGAGGGCATTGCAGAGACAACGGTATCCATTCTGAAATATGTAGTCGGTTCTCTTTCCGACCGTTTAGGCAGAAGAAAACCGCTGTTCGCCGCAGGATACGCAATATCAAATATCCTGAGGCCCCTTATAGGATTGTCATTGAACTGGATTCACGTTCTGTTTTTCCGGTCTGCAGACCGTGTCGGCAAGGGTATACGCACTGCTCCCAGGGATGCCATGCTTGCTGACTCGGCTGCTGATGCCGACCGGGGTCTGGCCTTCGGATTCCAGCGGGCCATGGATCATCTTGGTGCCCTTGCAGGTCCCCTTATAGCGACATTTCTGATTCATACCGGGTGTTCGATCCAGCAGGTGTTCATGATCTCATTTGTCCCTGGAATCATTACGGTCGCGCTTGCATTGACCCTGATAAAAGAGAGGGAGAAAAAGCGCATTATTTCATCAAAACAGGCCCTTACAGGTGCGCTGACTCCTCGTTTCGGGTTCTTTCTCTTTACACTGGTGATCTTCACGCTGGGCAATTCGACAGATGCCTTCCTTCTTCTGCGTGCACGCGATGCCGGTATAGGTATTGCGCTCATACCTGTTCTCTGGACAGTACTGCACCTGTCAAAGACCCTGTTCTCCATCCCGGGAGGGATGATCTCCGACCGTATAGGACGAAAACCCGTGATCATTGCGGGCTGGACGGTTTATTGTCTTGTCTATCTGGGATTTGCCTTTGCAGGGAGCGCATCTGCGATCTGGGGGCTTTTCTTTGCCTATGGGGTGTATTTCGGATTATGCGAAGGTGTTGAAAAGGCATTTGTGGCAGATCTCGTGCCTGAAACAGTACGCGGAGGCGCATACGGACTCTATAACCTTGCAATCGGCATCTCTGCGCTTCCTGCATCTGTGCTCTTTGGTGTTGTATGGGATATTCTCGACCCGCAGTATGCCTTCCTCATGGGAGCCATGTTTGCACTCAGTGCCGCTATTCTGCTGTTATTTGTAAAGAAACCGTACTCCCGTCCCCCTGATGGCCCCGGGTCTTAGATGATTTCCTCAAAAAGAGGGTATGTTTTTGACACCGGGAACATCTTTACTGTATAAGACCGGCATTATGAATAGTGGTACGATCCAGCAGATTATACTTCTTGTAGTGCCGGTGCTGTTTTCCATAACCATACATGAAGTCTGTCACGGTTATGCGGCATACCGGCTTGGTGACCCGACTGCCAAACTGGCAGGAAGGCTGACGCTGAACCCCATAAAACATATCGATATCGTAGGGCTGCTCGTGCTGTTTGTCACACGTATGATAGGCTGGGCAAAACCCGTACCCGTGGATCCGAGATACTTTAAAAATCCCCGCAAGGACATGATGTGGGTTTCACTTGCAGGGCCGGCATCCAATCTGGTGACAGCATTTGTGTTCGCAATTATTTTCAAGCTGACAGGCGGGTTTATCGCAGGTTCATACCTGTATCCCCTCATATATATGATGCAGATCATGATCATGATAAATGTAGGTCTTGCGATATTCAATCTGATCCCCATTCCGCCTCTCGATGGAAGTCACATCCTTGAGGGGCTGCTTCCCCATGAAATGGCTGCCGCATACTCCAGGTTCATGGCGCCTTACGGGTTTATCATTCTTCTTGTTCTGATATTTACCAGGGTGGTGGATGTCCTTGTATTTCCGATCATCCATGTGATTGTCAACATACTACTAAGCATATAGCAGAGGAGATATATGGAAAAGAAACGCATTGTATCGGGCATCAGACCGACCGGAGACCTTCACCTGGGACACTATCTGGGCGTCCTGAAAAACTGGGTCGAACTGCAGGATGAGTACCAGTGCTTCTATTTCATTGCAGACTGGCATGCCCTTACCAGCGAGTACCGGGATCCTTCAATCATCTCCCAGAGCTCGCGAGATATGGTTATGACCTGGCTGGGTGTGGGGATCGACCCGGAAAAATCGGTGATATTCAGGCAGTCCGACATCAAGACCCATGCAGAACTTTTTCTGCTCCTGTCCATGATAACTCCGCTTTCCTGGCTGGAGCGTAACCCCACCTACAAGGAACTCAAGGAGGAACTCAAGGAGAAGGACCTGAGCACATTCGGTTTTCTGGGGTATCCTGTACTGCAGGCAGCGGACATTGTCATCTATCATGCAGACAGGGTTCCCATAGGAGAAGACCAGCTGCCGCACCTCGAACTCACACGCGAGATCGTCAGAAGGTTCAACTTCATCTATGGCGAACAGGTTCTGAAAGAGCCAAAGGAGATCCTTACCGAGGCGCCAAAGGTTACGGGCCTGGATGGAAGAAAGATGTCCAAGTCATATAATAATGCCATCTTTATCTATGAGACTGAAGACTCTCTGAAGCTCAAGGTTATGCAGATGCTCACGGACATCAAACGCCAGAGGAAAAAAGACCCGGGCGAACCCAAAGACTGCAATCTTTATCCTTTGCATGAGATATATACTGATGAGGAAACCAGGCAGGAGATTCAGAAAGGCTGCAGGGATGCGAGTTTCGGCTGTGTTGACTGCAAGAAGATCCTCATAGAGAACCTGCACAGGGAATTTCAGCCTGTCTGGGAAAGGATAGATTATTATCGGGGCCATGTGTCCCTGGTGGATGATATCCTGCGGGAGGGGTGTCTGCGAGCGGCACAGGAATCTGACAGGACCATGGACAGGGTCAGAACTGCAATGCGTCTAACCACATAGCAGACATTTCAGGGTATAGGGGCCATGGGAATGATGTATGATGACAGCAAAGAGTTTGTTCTTCACCTGTCCAGCTTCGAGGGTCCCCTGGATCTGTTGCTCTATCTCATTGAAAAAAACAGGTTTACCCTGGAAAAACTAGAGGTCTGTCCAATAATCGATCAGTATCTGCGCTATATAGAGACATTGCGCAAACTTGATGTTTCCCTGGCCGGAGAATTCCTTGACATGGCATCCTACCTGATATGGCTCAAATCGTGTCTTCTGCTGCCGGTAAATGCATTGGACAGTGATAATGAGGACTTCAACCCGGTCCGCGAGCTTCAGGAGATGCTCATGGCATATCGCGCCATCAAACAGGCATCACGAGATCTTTCCTCACGGCCCATGCTTTTTAGGGACAGATTTCCAAAGGGCAGCGGGTTCGAGGAGAGGGACGTGTCGATCATGAGCATGGGCGCCCTTATGCAGGCCATCGATGCTATCAGATCGCGTACGCGTAAATATATCATGAATGTAGCAGCCATACGGTTCAGTATTCAGGATATGATGAAACGGATTCAGGGTCTTCTCAAGGGTAAAGAACGTGTGGCTCTGGGTGAGATCATTCAAGGCAGAGACAGAATGGAGATGATTGGTGCGCTGCTTGCAGGCCTGGAGCTCTCGAAGAGTTCTGTAGCGCGGTTGGTTCAACGGCGGCTGTTCTCCATGATATACATTGTGAGACGGTAACATTGAAAAAGATCATGCAAGGGAGTTAGATCGGAAAGATCTTGAGGAATGGGATATGAATACCAGAGAGATCATTGAGGCACTTATCTTTTCCGCGAGCGGGACTCTCGAGGTCAAGGACATCCTTAAAGCAATCCCGGAGCTGTCTCTGGAGAGCCTGCAGATGATGGTGAACGAACTCAATACCCTCTATAAGGAGACCGGAAGAAGTTTTTTGATCGATCATGTTTCAGACGGCTATATGTTTGTATCCAGGCAGGAGTATACGCCCTACATAAAAACCCTGCACGAACCATCCAGACTTTCCAATGCCGCAATGGAGGTGCTTGCCGTGATCGCTTATAAGGGGCCTTGCACAAAACAGACCATTGAGGGTATCCGAGGGGTAGATTCGTCATCTTCCTTAAAGAGTCTCTTGAAACACCAGCTTATCGACATAAAATCGGGCAAGCCCATGATGTATTGCACCACAAACCGGTTTCTTGAGGTTTTCGGACTGAATTCTCTTGCCGATCTGCCCGATATCTCACAGTATGAAGAGATTTTCAGCGAGGAATAGTATCCGGCGGTTTATCCGGAAACAATTGTAGCACGGTCTCCCGGTTTCCAGATATTGAGAAAGAGATTGATACCCTCGGGTTCCTTCTCAACGTTCATGGCAGCATCCTGCGGCAGACCTTTGGTCAGTTCCATAAGGTCCTCCTCGCTGCGGTGGATGAGAACCCATTCAGAACCGTATTCCATCTTGAATCTCTGGGGATTATGCATCCCGAAATTGCCTATGATGAGTGTTCCGCCTGGTTTGAGGAAACTGTAGAGTTCAAGGATCAGCCTGTTCGAGGCATTGGCTGAAAGGTAATCGAACAGCCCGGTTGTATAGATGAGGTCAGCATCCTTGTAGGGGGCCTTTTCCTTCTCTTTGCCGACAATGAGTGCCTTGATATTGCCCTGAACATACTGAACAGAAACACTCTCAAGACCATTGATGAGCGGACTCAGCCTTTTTTGAGAATCTGCAAGGGCATTTGCGTCCTGATCCATGGCGACTATCTCGATCGTGCAATGGTTCCTGCCGTTATTGAGCCGCGAGAGAAAATCAGAGATTTCGAGACAGGGGCCGCAGGCAATACTTACAATCCTGATCGGTTTGTCATCCGGGGTATTTTCGAACATTGATTGAATCTTTTTACAGAAGTACTCTCTTCTGTTCCGCACTGCCCTTGATGCAGCGCCCTCGCAGTCGATCTTGTTCATAACCTGTGAGAAGATGTCCTTGCCCTCGAAGGAGTTGCGATAGATGATGTTCATCATCTCGTAGTCTCCAGCATATCCGAGCGGTTTCGTATAGGCTCTTATAAATAATTCTGATTTCATGAAGAACTCGTTGAGCCTTTTCTGAAAGAATTCCCGGTGAATAAAGTGCTCCTTGGAGTCTATAAACCTTTCGACAATGTTTGCAAAATTGTTGCAGAACCTGATCGTTACCTCGTTGAGAGCCTCAAAGGTGAGGTTTCTGAGCGTTTCCAGAAGGGAGGCCTGGAAGGATTCATCGTTTTCTTCAAGAATCTTGTCCTCTTCTTCCTTGAGCTTGTGCTGGAAGTTGCTGAGGATGAAGTGCAGGTGAGAGGTAAGGTGGACGAATTCCTCGTCCAGATTGTCTTCAACCGCCATGGAGTGGATGAAATCGAGGTATTCGTTCTGCAGTCTGGTAACCTTATCCACCTTGATGATGGATGAGATATCGATCATATTTTCAAAGTTGCACCCGATTCGCGAGATGACCTTGTCATCAATGCACTCATCCTGAATATGGATGATGGTTGCAGAGCCTGTATGGACAACATTTTCAAATGAGTAGAATCGAAGATCGGAGATGATATCGCCGATTCTGAAGATCAGGCTTCCGTCTTCCAGGAGAAAGGACAAGCCTGTCCTGGAAAAATCCCTGACACGACATGTTCGTTCGATACCGGAAAGATCCTTAAATCGTACTTTCTTGCTTTGATCTTTCAGATCCGCGATGTATCGTAAATCACGTCTCAGCCTCAAACTCTAACCCTCCTTGATAATGCATAAAACTCAAGTATCGGAAAAAATATGTGCTTTCTTTAAAAAATCACGCGTAGTTATTGGTAGATCAAAGGAGATTGAAGGATTGTTTGTATATGCCGCGTGTATTGTTGTAGTTTTTATGGATTTTATTGAACAGGGGCGCAATCGCTCATATCACCGCCGAGTTTTGACAGGGCATGGGCAAGGGCAGGAAGGATGCTTTCGAGGCAGTCTCTCACGCCGCCCGGGCTTCCGGGAAGGTTTATGATCAGCGTCTGTTTCCTGGCACCGGCTACAGCCCTTGATATCATGGCATGGGAGGTCTTTCCCAGGCTTTTCATCCGCATCACCTCTTCCATGCCCGGGATGCGCTTGTCAATTACAGCCAGCGTTGCATCCGGCGTGACATCTCTCGGGGAAAGGCCTGTCCCTCCCGTTGTGATAATAAGATCAAGGCAGAGTTCATCACTCCAGCTGATAAGTCTTTGCCGGATGATTTCAGCCTCGTCGGGGACGATCTCGTATACCTCGCTGATTATCCCATGCTCTTCAAGCATCTCCTGAATGATCCTGCCGCTAATATCCTCGCGCTGTCCCTTTGATCCCTTGTCCGAAAGCGTAAGCACCCCGGCACGTTTCATCTCTTTACCTCTCTTATTCTCTGCTGGGCTGAGATTATGATGGCCCTGGGTACTGCCTTGCTCTTTGACAGCAGGGCAAGATCTCTCTGTTTGAGATAGGGTACCTGTTTCAGTGCTATGGGAAGGGGAGTCTTCGGGTTGTTGACCAGTGCAAGTTTGATCTGGTAGTTTTTCATCCATTCCCTGTTTGTGGAGATATGTCTTAAGACCTCATCATTTATCTGGCGGTTTGAGGCGATCATGAGCACCTCGCTTTCCGTGATCTTGGGTGAGGCAATAACCGCAAGCTGGACGAGCCTGTTCGTGTCTCGCATAAGGATGGATCTGGCCTCTTTTCCTGCCTTGCGGGCCAGATCCAGTTTCTCGGACACACTCATTCCCTGTATGTTCTGGAACAAGCTCCTTGTGGCGTCTGAATTGTCATTTTGCATCTTTTGCTGCTTTTACTTCCTCTACGATCTTTTCCTGGATAGCATAGGGGACCGGATCCAGATGAGAAAAACTCAAAGAGAAGGTTCCCCTGCCTGAGGTTATGGATGTCAGTACCGGGGCATAGGTGAGGACCTCTGCAAGAGGTACCTGCGCCTTGAGTTCCTGATATTTGCCCCTGGCGTTCATACCCTCTATCTTTGCCCTTCTGCTGTTGAGATCGCCCATGACATCGCCCATGCATTCTTCGGGAACAACAACCGTGATCTCCATAATGGGCTCGAGCATGATCGGTTTGCACTCATCCAGTGCCTTTTTCATGGCGAGCGATCCTGCAATCTTGAATGCCATCTCGGATGAATCCACTTCATGATAGGATCCGAAATAGAGGGTTACCCGGACATCAACCACCGGATTTCCGGACAACGGTCCGCTGGCCATTGCCTCTATGACCCCCTTCTCGACTGCAGGGATGTATGTTTTTGGGATAACCCCTCCCACAATACTGTTGACGAATTCAAATCCTTTTCCTCTTTCAAGGGGTTCCACCTCGATCCAGGCATCACCGAACTGCCCATGACCGCCGGTCTGTTTCTTATGTTTGCCCTGCACCTTGGCGGAAGTGGTGATGGTCTCTTTATAGGGGACTCTTGGCGTTTTTAGCTCCACCTCGACGCCGAACCGTCTCTTCAACCGGTCTACCGCGATCTCGATATGCAGCTGGCCCATTCCCGAGAGGATGAATTCGCCTGTCTGATCATCTCTGAAAACCTTCAGAACAGGGTCTTCATCCATCAGCTTCTGGAATGCCGGGAGCAGCTTTTCCACATCGGCCTTTGATTTCGGCGTCACCGCCATATTCATGATGGGTTCGGGGAAGGTCGGGCTAGACAAGGTGAAATCCAGAGATTCGCTCAGAAGGGTATCACCGGTCTTTGTCTCCTTGAGTTTGGCGATAGCGAAGATATCCCCTGGACCGACCAGTTCAAGCGGTTTCTGTGCCTTTCCTTCCAGCAGGAAGATTGAGCCTATCCTCTCCTTTGCCTTTCTCGATGCATTCACCATTGATGAGTCAGGGCTCAGTGTTCCGGAAAGACACCTTATGATACTCAGGGACCCTGTGTATGGATCACTCATGGTTTTGAATACATATCCGCAGAAGATCTCGTCTTCCTCAGGTCTGATTTCCTTTGTCTGGCCTGCTTTGTTCTTCAACACCGGCATCTTTCTTTGTTTTGGGTTGATGCAGGAAGAATTGATGAAATCCATAAGAGGATGAACCCCCATATTAAGCAGGGCTGACCCGGAGAACACAGGGAGGAACAGGCCCTTTGAAAGGCCTGTGGACAGGGCTGATGCCAGTTCATCCTGGCTCAGTTCCTCACCCTCGAGGTATTTTTCCATCAGGGTATCGTCGACCTCGGCCAGGTCCTCGACAACAGAGCTGTAGACCTCTTCGAGTCTGTCCTGGATATCTGCAGGCACTTCGCCTATGGTGAATTTTCCGGAACCGTCCTTTTCATAAACATATGCCTTTTTATTGAGCACATCGACAACGCCGGAAAAGGAATCTTCTGCCCCTATGGGAAGTGTCAGGATAAGCGGCTTGATCTCGAATATCTCTGCAATGTCTTCAAGTACCTGGTCGAAATCTGCCCGTTCACGGTCCATCTTGTTGATAAAGCATAACCGTGCCAATCCCTCGTCACTTGCCTTTCTCCATAAGTTCTCGGAAACGGGTTTCACCGAATCAATGGCATCGATAACGAAAAGGGCGTTATCACAAGATTTCAGACCCAGAAGGGCCTCTGATGCAAAATTCGAGTCGCCCGGAGTGTCTACAAAGGAAACACCGGTATTCTTCCATTTATAATTATGCAGTGCAGAAAAAATAGATGACTGCCGTTTGAGTTCCTCAGGCTCAAAATCCAGTACGGAATTACCCTCAAGTACTTTCCCCAGCCTGGTGGTTGCCTTGGCATTGAAAAGCAGAGCCTCCGCCAATGATGTCTTTCCTGTTCCGGATTGAGATAGCAAGAGTATGTCCCTTAGATTGTCTGTTTGATATCTCCTCATCTGTCCTCCCTTTCTAAACCTGTTTCTAGGAAATAGGGTATTATCTGAAAATGGTGGAGCAAGTCAAGCAATTGCTGAGACCCGAAAAGACAAGGAATTATCGTGATTGCCTGGCGCTTTCCCTTGGTATATGATCTCCGGTATGTGGAAGGATGTAATCGGTCATACAAGCCAGAAAGAGCTTTTAAGGGGATCGATCAATGCCGGCAAGGTGCCCCATGCATTCCTGTTTGCCGGTCCTGAGGGGCTCGGAAAAACAAAAGTCGCCCTGGAATTCTTCAAGGCCCTTAACTGCCTGGAAACCCCCGGAGACGCGTGCGATACATGCAGGAGTTGTATGAAGGCGCAGGGTTTAACCCATCCAGATCTGATCATGCTGAGTGGGGATGGCGGCGTGATACAGGTCAAGGAGGTAAGGGATGTCATCAGTGATATCAGCCTGAAACCCTTTGAAGCACGCAAACGGGTCATAATCATCGAGCCTGCAGAACTGATGAACAAGGCGAGTTCAAATGCCATTTTAAAAACCCTGGAAGAACCCCCTTCAGGAACAGTGCTCATTCTCGTCAGCCATAAACCCGTTATGCTGCTGCCGACCATTACATCGCGGTGTCAGATCATCCGTTTTACCCCTTGCGATGCCTCAGTCTGTACAGCGGAATCGGTGAATCCGGTTATTTTCAGGCTTACCTCTGGATCTCTCGGCGGACTGGCAAATTTCGATGAAGGTGATATTGTACATATCAGGGATGAAATGGTTAATATTGTCCAGGGGGCCGATCCTTTCGATCTTATTTCCAAATACTTTTCATCAACGAATCCGGGAAAGGACGCTGCTGAGATAATCCTGCTCGTTGCAGAGTCGATCCTGAGGGACATACTCGTTCTCCAGCATGGCGGAGAAAGGGTTGTCAGTGAGGAGTTGAGAAGCATGCCGATGAATTACGTGAAATGGGAAACCATAGACGATCTTTCGTGCAGTATTCATAGCATCCGCAAGGGCATCAATGAAAACATAAATCTCAGGAATGCCATGAGCGAACTGCTGATTCTTTTTGGTGATATTGTCTCTGCCCGATAATGATGACTTTTTTCTGACCGACTGCTTGAAGCATTGTTCAAAAAGGTCTTTTGAATTGGGCCTTTTTCGGACGTTTCCTGAGAAGGACATACAGGGCACCGGTTCCGCCGTCACAGGGCCTGGCCGAGCAGAATGCAAGAACCAGGTGGGAGAGTGTCCCTGTGGTAAGGCATTTTACGACAAATTCTTTGAGTACCGGGCGATCATTTGACTTGAGTCCGCGGCCGTGTATTACAAGCAGGGCCTTGTTGCCCATTGCATGGGCGTTTGCAAGGAAGGAACTCAGGGCTGAACGCGCCTCTTCCTTTGTGCAGCCATGAAGGTCGAGATATGCCTGTGTGCTGAATTCGCCGGCCTTGAGCTTCTTGAGTATACCGGGATCAAGAGGTACGACATGCCCTTCCATATATTCGCCGGTACATGTGATGTCAAAACGTGATCTTCCGCTGGTAAGTGTGTTCAGGGCATCCATGACCTCCCTGTCCTGCCTTCTGATGTTTTCCTGGATGTTTTCTATCACTTCTTTAGCGTCAACAGGATCAGGGATTACATAATCGCTTTTAATTGGGCTAACACCTTTCATGGCATATTTGAACAATTCCTTGTCGTTGCACTCAGCGGGCTTATCCGTATGGATCTCGGCACCGGATGGTTGCCGTGCCTTTTTCGGCTTCTTTATTTCAAGGCCCTTGAGTTTCTTAAAGGGTCTGTAGAGGGGTTCATCGTTTTTTGCCATAACAATATCTTATCAAAAAAAAGAGGCCCACTCAATAAGAGGTGGTAGTGGGCCCAAAAAGGAGGTCTATAGCCCTTAAAGGTATGCTATAGGCTGGGCACCTTATATAGGCTCCATATTTAATATGTCAAATATATTTATCTTATGATATAGTTAAACAAAAGTAAATTGATGTGGAGATATGATGAACATACATCAGGTACACATTTTTAATATTGCAGCAAAAACCCTGAGCATTACCAAGACAGCAAAAAAAATGCATCTTTCGCAGCCATCGGTGAGTATTCAGATAAAAGATCTTGAGGATTCCCTGAATGTCAGACTCTTTGAACGCATTAACAGGAAGATCACGCTTACCGATGCAGGCAAGGTTTTCTTTTCATACTCAGAGAAATTATTGAACCTTATAGATGAAATTAATGCCGTTATGAACGAGTTCAGTTCGGGAGATGTGGGAAAACTGGTGATCGGAACATCAAGCACGATAGGGATCTATGTGCTGCCCAAGTATCTGGGATATTTCAAGGAAGTGTTTCCCAAGGCCGAAATCTCCCTGATCATTCTCAACAGACAGGAGGCACTGGAGCAATGTATCTCGGGTGAGCTTGATTTTGCGTTTCTTCAGGATCCTCCGAAACATCCTGATCTGCAGGCCGAATTTTTCATGAAGGATGAACTGGTGATCGTATGCTCCCCCAAGCACAGGTGGGCAGAAAAGGAGCACCTTACCATCAAGATGCTGACCACCGAGCCGGAACAGATCATCCTGCGCGAGGAAGGATCAGGTACAAGAGGGCTTATCGAATATGTCCTGAAAAGATTCGGGATCGAGCGCAACGTTACCATGGAATTGAGTTCTTCCGAGGGGATCAAGCGGGCCGTGGAGGCGAATCTTGGCGTGGCGGTCCTGTCGAAAAACGTCATCAAGACGGAACTGATGAATAAAACCCTTGTGGCGCTCGATATCAAGGACCTTAATACAAAGAGGGAATTCTACATCGTCCATAATAAGAAGCGCAAGTTCATGCCGATGATGGAGAAGTTTTACGAATATATCCTGGAGAAACGTTCGGAGTTAGATACCATCGGATAAGGACGCACCGGCTGACTATCATCCCTGCCTGTCGGTTCCTTTCATGTGCAGCGTTCTAATGGGGAACGGTATCTCGATTTTCTCCATGGCGTATCTCTTGTGGAGTCTCTTTATGAATTCATGCTGTACAAGATACAGGTTTATCACCTCTCCTGCACGCATGATTACCGTGAAATCGATACTGAAATCATTGAAGGTATGGAACCTGATCAGCGGTTCGAATGAAGTTATATGGGCAATATCCCTCATTGTTTCCACTGCTACCTCTTTTGTGACCTCTTCAACCTTGTCGAGGTCGCTGTCATAACTTACCCCTACTGAAACCCGTACAGCGATCTCTTTGTGTGGAAGATAGTAGTTTGTGATGACCGCATCTGCCAGTTTTGAATTCGGAATGAGTACCGTGTTGTTCGAGAATGTGCGTATGCTGGTATTCCTCCAAGTAATGTCAGTGACATAGCCTTCATCCCCGGTATCGAGTTTGACAAAGTCTCCGGGGTTGATCTGTTTGGTTGCTATTATCAAAATGCCTGAGAACAGGTTTGCCAGTGTCCCCTGCAGTGCAAGCGCAACAGCCAGTCCCCCTACACCGAGGGTTGTAAGGACAGGGGTTATGGAGATATTGAGCGTCTGAAGGATCATCAGTGCTCCGACGATAATAATGATCCATCTGGAAAAACTCACAAGAAGGGATGTGGAGTGAGGTTCTTCCTGGATTCCTCCCAGATAGACCCTTATCAACTCGGAGCATATTCTTGAAATGGCCCAGGTCACGGTTGCAATCACAAGGACATGGAGGATTTTGTCCAGTGATATTTTGACGGCAGAGGGAAGATCCAGAAAATGATTGGTGGTTAAAAGGCCGAGCAGTACGGCCCATTGGATTATTATCTTTGACAGTGCCTCAATAACAATATCATCCCATTTCCATGATGTTTTTTTTGCAAATTTGTGAAGAGACCATTCGAACCATCTTCGAACTATTATTCCTCCGATCCAGGATGCAGTTATTGCAGCAGTAAAGATGATAAGATTCTGTATTAATTGACTATCTATTCGCATGCTGTCTCCTCGAAGACTGATTTACCATACAAAACAGGTCCGGGCAAAGCCTTTTTCCCATTGATATTATGGTATGACAATATGTATATTATCATAAAAATCAACACGTTGGGACCTGCAAGAAAAAACCATCTTTTCTTGACAGTTCTTTGTCAAGGATGTTATGAATCACCATTCAGATTTTTGCGAGGAGCATATATGTTGGAAATCAGATTGCATGGTAGAGGCGGACAGGGAGCGGTCACCTCGGCAGAGCTTGTAGCGATAGCAGCTATCAACAAGGGCAATTTTGCGCAGGCTTTTCCCAGCTTTGGACCTGAAAGGCGAGGGGCCCCGGTTGTTGCTTTCTGCAGGGTTGATGACAAAAAGATCAATATCAGGGCAAAGGTGTATAAGCCCGATGTTGTGATTGTCCTGGATCCGGGGCTTCTGACACTTCTCGACCCGACCGAGGGCATGAGTGAAAAAGGGATTCTGATATTGAACACGAAAAAGAAGCCGCAGGACATCCCTGCTTTGTCCGGGAAGTCGCTGAGAGTGGCGACCGTGGATGCGAACACAATAGCGACCCAGGAGCTCGGAAGGCCGATTGTGAACACGACCATGCTGGGTGCCTTTATCAGGGCCACTGGCCTGATTGATATCGAGGATATCAGGGAGCCTCTTATCGAGCGGTTCGGAACCAAGCTAGGATCAAGGAACATGCTGGCCCTTGAGCGGGCGTATAAAGAGGTTTCCATAAAGGAGTAGAGCCATGGCAAAACCTATGGAGCAGATAAAGTGGCAGGAGTTGGAAGTTGGGTCCGTAGTTATCGAGGTCGGCAATGCAAAGGTATATGAGACAGGGACCTGGCGGTCGGAGAAGCCTGTTGTCAACAAGGAGCAGTGCATCAAGTGCGGGGTATGCTGGCTGTTCTGCCCGGATGGGTGCATTGTAAGGGCGCCTGAGGGACATTTTGAGGCGGATCTGACCTACTGTAAGGGATGCGCCATATGCGCGAAGGAATGCCCGGTCGGGTGTATCACCATGATCAGTGAGGAGGAATGACAGATGGCTAAGGTAAGAAAGGGTATAGAGGTCTCCATAGCCATGGCCGACGCTGTTGCGCAGGCCAATGTGGATGTGATAGGGGCCTATCCCATTACGCCGCAGACCCATATCGTGGAGCATCTCTCCGAGATCGTGGCAAATGGAGAACTCGATGCGGAATTTGTTCCGGTTGACTCTGAGCATTCGGCAATGAGCGTATGCTGCGGATCTGCTGCAGTTGGAGCGAGAACATTCACCTCGACAAGTTCCCAGGGGCTCGCGCTGATGGCAGAGATCTTTTACATTGCAGCGGCCATGAGGCTTCCTATCGTGATGGCGCTGGCAAACAGATCGCTGTCCAGTCCGCTCTCCATCTGGAACGACCACACCGATACCATGATGGTGCGCGATGCCGGATGGATACACATATTCGTGGAAAACGGGCAGGAATCATACGATAATATTTTCACCGCATTCAGGATCGCGGAAGACGCCGGGGTCATGCTCCCGGTCGCAGTCAACTTTGACGGCTTTATCCTTACCCATATGATTGAGCCCATTGAATACGAAGACAATGATACTATTGCAAAGTATCTTCCCGCCTTCAAAATGAAGAACACCCTGCATCCGGACAACCCGGTATCCATGGGCTGTTTCGGGATGCCCGAGATTTACACAGAGGCCCAGATGCAGAGGGAAGACGCTATCCGCAAGGCATATCCCACGATAATCAAGGCATGGAAGGAATGGGGAGACCTGACAGGAAGATACTACCATCCTGTCGAGACTTACCGGAGCGAGGATGCGGATTACTGTATCGTTACCATGGGGTCTTACGGCGAGACCGCCATGGAGGTGGTCGATTCACTAAGGGAAGAGGGGGAGAAGGTCGGTGTTGTAAAGATCAGGCTGTGGAGGCCGTTTCCCATGGAAGAGTTCCGCAAGGCTGTTCTAGGTAAGAAGACTCTCATTGTTCTGGACCGTGCTATAAGCTTCGGCGGTCCGGGAGGTCCTGTAGCCTCTGAGCTGAGATCTGCCCTTTATAATAAAGAAGGTGCACCTGTGATCGTTAACTATGTGGCAGGACTGGCCGGCAGGGATGTATCCCGCAATGATTTCAGAAATATTATCTTGGAAGGCAAGGCCAGGGCGGGTAAGGGTGATACCGAAGGGTTTACCCTGTATGGTCTGAGAGGATAAGGAGTGAGCTATGGATAGATTCTCGGTTTTTTCTTCGAGGCTTGTTGCCAAGTCGGAGAATTTTACCTCAGGGCACAGGGCCTGTCAGGGATGTGCCGAAGCCCTGGCTGTAAGGCATGTGATGAAGGCGCTGGGCAGAGACACGATCGTGGCCATGTCCACGGGCTGCATGGAGATCATCTCCTCGCCGCTGCCGTTGACAGCCTGGAAGGTTCCTTGGATTCACAATGCATTTGAGAACTCGTCAGCTGTTATCTCCGGATGCGAGTCAGGGATGAAGGCCATGATGAGAAAGGGCAAGATCCCGCAGAAAAAGATCAACTTCGTGGCCATGGGAGGTGACGGTGCAACCGCCGATATCGGGATGGGGCCTCTATCCGGTGCCCTGGAGCGCGGACATGACATGGTCTATATCTGCTATGACAACGAAGCCTACATGAATACCGGCATACAGCGTTCAAGTTCCACCCCGTATGGTGCGAGTACGACAACCTCGCCGGCAGGCAAGGTAAGCATCGGACAGCATACACAGAAGAAAAAC
>JAFGTK010000022.1 GCA_016934135.1 Deltaproteobacteria bacterium
GGATGCTATCGACAAAGTTAGGGAGAAATATCCGTCCTTCATCTTCATTGCAGAGGCCTACTGGGATCTGGAATGGAGGCTTCAGGAACTCGGGTTTGATTATACCTATGACAAAAAGCTCTATGACCTTCTCCTGTATGCCCCGGCAAGGCGGATTCACGAACATCTTCTGGCCGGTGAGACCTATCAGAGAAAATCCGTGCGATTTATTGAAAACCATGACGAACCACGCGCAGTCACGGCATTCGGCAGGGAAAGGTTGGCAGCTGCAGCTGTTGTTGCGGCAACAGTACCGGGCATGCATTTCTTCCATGAGGGACAGCAAGAGGGATTATCGCGCAGACTGCCCGTTCAGCTTAAAAGAAGGCTTGAAGAAAGTCCTGACAGCACGATACAACTATTTTACAAGAGACTGCTGGACTATATAAACCATGAGCTGATACATTCCGGCACCTGGGAACTGATGAACCCGTCACCTGCCTGGGAGACAAACCAGACATACCGGAATCTTCTGGCATGGATCTGGTATAAAAAGAACAGGTTCAGACTGATTGTGGTCAACTATTCCAACGAGCATTCCCAGTGTAATGTGTATCTTCCGCAGAACCTGATACAGAAGAACACCATGGTATTTCATGACTGTCTGAGTGATGCATCATATGCAAGAGAACCATCGGACCTGGTAAAGTATGGGCTGTATATTGACCTGCTGCCGTGGCAGGCACATCTGTTCGAGATTGAATCCTACTGAGACCCGGGCATATCTTGCAGTTGTCATTTTAACCGCTCATTGTCACTGTAAGGAGAGATTTTTCATTTTCGTTCGTTTTGCCTTATTTTTTATAGATTAATCTCAATTAAAATGATCATTTTATAATTTTTTCTCAAATAGTATCCAATCCATTATCTTTATTTGTTATTTCATATCTCCCGGCAACCGTTAGAGATAACTGAACAAAGAATCTTTTTGCCCTTCTCTTGACTTTCTTTAATCTAAAATTAATTTGATTACTTATATGATATTTTTTTTAATCCATTTTCGTTTGGCATGCTGATTATTTAGTGAAGTGAATTTTTTTTATGCGATGACAATCCGCAGGGGAAAATGTCTTCAACATGAACTTATGCGGGGGAAAAGCAAATTTTTCAGGTTTTCACCCGCACGCACGGAGTCTGTCTTCATTTCATGGACCCCGTAACTTAATGAACATCAAGGCATTTTTAACATTTTTCTCAACGGACATCACGAAACAGGAGCCTGAAAACAGTATGACCCTGCTTGAAATGAAGATCGTGATATTTTTTAAAAACCCATACTATTTCGAGGTACAATCATGATCCCCCTGATCATCAATTCACCTGAATCCATGTACAAGGTAAGGCTGGCATCTCTAAGGGATGACATATCGGATACCCTCATTGACCTTCAAAGTGCCGGCATGCTTCAGGTGGAACCGGCAGGCGAACTCACGGAAGAGGAGAAGGAGTCGATCATTCACAGGAAGGAGCAGTCCTCTGCAGCCCTTCTACGGATTCAGGACATCCTGTCAGGTCTGACCTCGGCCAGAGAAGTATACCTGCCTGAGACCCTGCCGGAAAAACCCCTTGAGGACATTGTTTCCTTTATCAGTGACATCCACGAACAATGCACCCTGCTCATCAAAAAACATGAATCGGCCGAGGCCAGGATCTCTGACCTGCAAAGCATGACACAATATCTGCAGCCGCTGGCCACAGAGATCGATTTCCAGTTCGAAGATCTTCATTATACAGGCGAGTATCTCTTCACCAAGGTACTGGTATTCTCACATGACAGCTTCCGCCATTTTACCGAAAAGGCAGGGCCCGGGCTGATAAATAATATATCCGCAGAAACAGACAGCGAGACCGTCACACTGATAATTGCCCGAACTCACCACCGTCAAAATATCGAAAAGCTTGCTGCGGATCTCGGTGCCCGGGAGCTGAACATACCCGATAAAGACATGTCTGTGAGCATATTCCTCAAGGAGTACCCCTCCATGAGGGATGCCTTCCTGCTTGAGGCGGCAAGAGCTCAGGATCTGCTGGTCAAGACCATAGAAGACCGTCTGGAAGAGATCGTTGTCTGCCGGGAGATACTCACTGCGCACAATAGCCGGCTCTCGGTTCTCGAACAGCTGTCCTACCTTAACTATGCCACCGTGATAGAAGGCTGGGTGCCTGCGAGCCGGGCAGACGATTTATCGTCACTGCTCAAACAATCTCAGGAATATCTCCTTGTCGAGATGACAGTCCCGACTCAAAAAGACGAACCCCCGTCGGAGTTGAGAAATCCTTCCCTGATCCGTCCGTTCCAGGTCATTGTCAATCTCTTCAGTGTCCCCAGATACGGAGACTGGGACCCGACACCTATAGTTGCATATTTCTTTGCCTTTTTCTTCGGGCTGATGCTCAATGACAGTATCTATTCCCTTGGACTCCTCATAACTGCACGGTTTTTCCTCGATAAACTTGTCGATGACCCTGATTCACCGGGAGTACACCTGTTTCGCAGAGTATTATATATCAGCGGGTCTTCAGGACTTGTGTTCGGATTGCTCAGCGGTGTTCATCTGGGCGACTTCCCGACCAAGTACTTCAATATAAGCATAGAATCCGTAGCCATGGTCGCCTGGGTTCAGAAAAAACTATCAGATCCCATAACCTTTATAATACTCGCCCTGATTATCGGGATGGTCCATGTCAATATTGCCCATATCCTATCACTCATCAAAGGTGTTCAAGAAAGAAAAACAGGGATAATTCTGAGCAAAATCGGGCTTTTCATCACTGAGGTGTTCGGGATACCCTATCTTTTGCGCTCTCTGCTTAATATTGACCTGCTGAGCGTCGATGCCCATGTATATGCAATGTTTGTCTATCCTCTGGCCATTGGCCTCCTGTTCGTAATTATCGGCTCGTTCATGCAGATGGGCTTTCTAGGTGCCCTTTTCTGGATCTTCGACCTCACCGGCATACTGGGAGACGTCATGTCATATTCGAGGCTGGCTGGTGTCGGTCTTGCGACATATTACCTGGCATCATCGTTCAACCTTCTGTCTTCGTGGTTTTCATCCATAATTGCCGGGGTCATACCCGGCGTAGCAGGTGTTATCGCAGCATTCATTGTCGGGACTGTTCTGTTGATTGCTCTCCATACCTTCAATATGCTTCTGAGCAGTCTTGCCGCCTTTATCCATTCTCTTAGACTGTGCTTTGTGGAGTTCCTGATGAAGTTCTATGAAGGCGGCGGGAGAGAGTATTCGCCATTTCATGCACAGCTAAGAAAAAAGGTTGTAGTAGGTATCAGATCTTAAAGTGAGGTGATAAATATGAATGAATTACAGGCATTGGCCACTATTGGGGGTTCTCTTGCATTAATAGGCGGGCTGGTTGGCTCGGCCATAGGCATAGCACTGGCTGCCACAGCCGGGGTAGCGACACTGTCTGAGGATTCCGGACAGCTCAGGAATGTGATTGTGTTGGCATCACTGCCCATGACACAGACCTTTTACGGTCTCATCATATTCATCATTATCCTCACTGTCGTCATTCCCAATATGCCTGCTACCGGCAGCGCAGGGCTTGCCGTGCTCGCTATTGGAACAATGGGCGCGTTTGCCGAGATCTTCTCCGCCATCTTTCAGGGGTCTGTGTGCGCCTCGGGCATTGCGCTTTTACCCAAGACAAAGGGGATGATACTCACTTCGGCTATGATGCTTGCAGTATTTGTCGAGCTTATCGGCGTACTGGGTCTGGTCTTTGTAATCATGGGTATGAATATCCTTAAATTCATGTAGACCTGATTCTGCCGATGAATGACCTCCTTTGCCGGTGATGTTCGTTATCCAGGCCGGCAGGGATACAGCAGGCATCGGATGATAGAAATCGGATCATATGGGATCATACAAGTAATCTTTACAGGGAAAGGGTGATTCTATGGAAGCAGAAAAGATACGGCAGGCCATCATCCACAAGGCCGAGCAGGAGGCAGCCTCCATTATCGGAGATGCCCAGGGGAAGGCCTCGGAGTTGATCGACAAGGCAATAAGGTCAAGAGACTCCAGATTTGAGGAGATGAAGGACAGGATCATCACACAGGCAAGGCAGGAATCAGAGAAGATCCTTGCAAAGGGAACAGTCGATGCGCGTGTCGAGATCCTCAAACAGAAGGATATACTCCTGGAAGAAATCATTTCAAGGGTCAGGAAAGAACTCCTGAAAAACGCGACAAATCCTCAGACATTGAATGCACTGATCAATGAGACGCTGGCTGTCCTGGAAGATTCCGAAGAGATATGTTTCTACGTTGCGCAAAAAGACATCAGAACAACCCAGGATATCGTTTCGAAGGATACCCGGCTCAAAAAACAGGTCAGGGAGATCAAAGAGTTCGAATGCCTCGGCGGGGTTCTGGCAGAAGACGCTCAGGGCAAGGTAAGTATCGACAACACCTATGATACCAGGCTAGAGATGCTCCTGAGCAAGATACTGCCGGTAATCGGAAACAAGCTCTTCGGAGATACAGCTTCGTGAACCTCATAAGTCCTTCATATGCATTCACCACGGCACTCTTCAAGGCTGAGGAGGCAAAAGACCTGTCCATGGCCATGATGAGGGAAGCCCTGCAGAAATCGAGCATTGACGATGCAGTGGTTTCGATGAAAGGTTCCTCTATCGGCGCATACCTTGACAGGAACCTGGTAAAAACATTCGAAGAGGCAAACAAATGCCTGCATAGATACATCAGAGACTGCCTGGAACACATTCTTGCATTCCGGCCTCCTAAAGAAATGGTATTGATAGCTCAAGCCTACCTGATCAAGTTTGACGTCCTGAACATAAAGGTTGCACTGAGACGGCTCATCGAGAATGCCGAGGCCCCTTTTACCGAGGCAGGAAAAATCTTTGAGAAAGGATTTCTCAAAGAACTCTCTCAAGCGCAGGGCATTGAGGACATAGCCGGAATCATGCAGAGATGCTCGCTGCATTCATATGCCAGGGTTGTCGAACAGCTTGACGATATTAATCTGAGGAATGTGGTGAAGGCGGAAACCGAACTCGATAAGATCTATTTCAAAGAACTGGAAGAACTGCTCGGTCAAACAGATGATTCGGATATCCTGAAAAAGGCCCTGGGCATCATGGTGGATCTTATCAATCTTAGAATCCTTCTGAGGGCTGTCTTCAAAAACCAGCCGGCAAAGGAGGAGGCCTTCATAGCCGGAGGCGAGATGTTCTCCACGCGCAAACTCACAACACTGGCCGAGCTCAAAGCCCCGGAACTGATCACGGCACTGGATCACACACGATATTCAGGGCTCATACGGGAAGTCATGAAGGACTATGATACGAGGAAGGACATACGGGTTGTGGAGAAGGCCACAGATTCACAGCAGCTCAGGCTCATCAGGGAACTCCTTTCACCAAAGGTTTTTTCACCTGCAATGGTGTTTTTGATGCTCATGGTAAAGGAGTGGGAAGTGCGCTCTGCAAGGCTTGTGCTCAAGGCGGTCTCGGAATCGATACCGGCATCCACACTATCAGACTATCTCGAGATGTAGGAGATTATGGGTACGAAAGAACTGACAATAGCTATGATCGGCAGTAATGACCAGGTCAATTTCATGCGCATGGCCGGCATCGGACAATGGCGGATAATCACTGAAGGCGGCAATATCGAGCAGCAGGTTCGCACTGCCTTCGAGGAACTCGCGCAGGATGCCTCTATCGGCATCATAATTATCCCTGATGACTGGACCTCGTATATCAACGATGTCCTGAAAAAGATCAGGCAGCAAAAGAACGTGCTGCCGGCCATTGTGGAGATTCCGACGCACTTTGATCTGGGGTTGGAACACATAAAGGAATTCTACCAGACATATGCAAAGAAACTTATCGGTTTCAGCATTGAAATCTAGATGAACTCATAAGGAGATGACAAATGGGTAAGATCTGGAAGATCTCCGGACCTGTTGTAATTGCAGAAGACATGCGCGGTTCAAGGGTCTATGAGGTGGTTGAGGTTGGGGATATAAGGCTTGCCGGCGAGATTATCGGCCTTGAACAGGACAAGGCGGTAATCCAGGTCTATGAAGACACAACAGGTCTGAAAGTAGGAGAGCCGGTTGTCGGAACAGGAGAGATCCTCATGGTGGAACTCGGGCCCGGGCTTGTCGGCAGTATCTTCGACGGTGTCCAGAGATCACTGGTAAGCATGAAGGAAGATATCGGAGACTTCCTTTCGAGAGGTGCCAGAACATTTCCTCTGGACCGCAGCATCAAATGGCATTTCACCCCCACGGCAAAGGCCGGCGACATGGTAAGAGAAGGGGATATCATCGGCACTGTCCAGGAAACGGGGCTGTTGGAACACAGGATCATGATTCCCATCGGGACAGGCGGAAAGATCCTCGAGATCCACGAGGGAGACTTCACCATCGAGGAGAGCGTAGCGGTTGTAGACGACCAGAAAACGAAAAAAGACATCTTTCTCATGCAGCGCTGGCCTGCGAGAAAACCGAGAGTTTACGAAAAAAGGCTCGAACCCGGTGATCTGCTCGTGACCGGAACAAGGATTATCGACTATATGTTCCCCCTCTCCCTGGGCGGGAAGGCCGCTATCCCGGGCGGCTTCGGCACGGGAAAGACCGTAACGCTCCAGCAGATGGCCAGGTGGTCTCAGACACACCTCAACCTCTATGTCGGATGCGGGGAACGCGGAAACGAGATGTCGGACGTACTGCACAGCTTCCGTGAGCTTAAAGATCCCCAGACAGGCAGGCTCCTGCAGGAGAAGGAGATCTTTATCGCCAATACATCGAA
>JAFGTK010000198.1 GCA_016934135.1 Deltaproteobacteria bacterium
ACATCCACTGTCCCGATGCCCTGGTCGATGCTTGCACTGGCGGCATTAGTGGAGGTCCATGAAAGGGTCGTGGAATCTCCCTCGTTTATGGTTGAAGATGCTGCCTGGATACTGACCGTAGGCACATTGTAGACTGTTACGGTCACGCTGTCTGTTGCTTCGCCGCAGGCATTCGTTGCCGTGATTGTGTACGTGGTCGTCACGCCGGGCGATACATCGGTGGTGCCGCTTGCCGCAACTGTTCCGATCCCCTGGTCGATGCTCACGTTTGTTGCATCGCTCGAACTCCAGGAAAGCGTAGTAGAATCCCCTTCGTTTATGGGGTTCGCTGATGCCGAGATGGATGCTGTCGGCAGCGGGTCAACCGTAATGGTAATGCTCTGCGAAGCAGATCCATAGGCATTCATTGCAATGATGGTATAGGTTATATCGTGGGCCGGGGAGACACTGCTCGACCCGCTTGCAGCAACCGAACCGATGCCCTGATTGATGGTTATTGTGTCAGCACCTGTGGAACTCCATGAAAGCGTGGCTGATACACCCTCGCATATACTCGTTGCATCGGCATCGATGCTTACTGTGGGCAGATCGTTCACAGTGATTGTTGCACTTTCGGTGACCGATCCATAGGTATTGACGGCTGTGATTGTATACATGGTGGTTACAGATGGCGTCACGCTCAGTGAACCGGGGATATTCTCTGTCACTGTTCCGATGCCCTGGTCAATGCTTGCACTCTCAGCCCCTGAAGAGGTCCATGACAGTGTCGATGACTCACCCTGGGTAATGGGATCGGGGTTGGCAGTGATGCTTACCTGCGGAAGGTTGTTCACGGTTATTGTGAGACTGGATGAATCCGTCCCATAGGTGTTGGTGAGCGTCAGGGTGTAGGTAGTGGTAACTACAGGATAAACCGTAGCTGAACCGTTGACTGCCACAGAACCTATGCCGTTGTTGATGCTCGCAAAATCTGCGCCGGTCGAACTCCAGCTCAATATCGTGGAGCCTCCCTCGACTATGGTGCCTGCATCCGCAGCGAATGAATCAATGGTGGGAGGATTGTCCACCAGCACGGTCACGCTGTCGGTGCGCGATCCATAGGCATTGGTGGCGGTAATGGTGTATGTCGTTGTAACTGCAGGTGATACCGATGTGGAGCCGTTGATGCTGACCGCACCGATTTCCTGGTCGATGCTTGCAGAATCGGTATTCGTGGTGTACCAGGAAAGCGTTGTGCTCTCACCCTCTGCGATTGATGACGGCATGGCAGACATGCTGACTGTGGGCAGTTCGTTAACGACGATGGTGATATTGGAACTGCGTGAACCATAGGTATTTATTGCGGTCAGGGTGTAGGTTGTCGTCACGGAAGGTGAGACAACAAGTGATCCGCTTGTGCTTACCGCGCCGATCCCCTGACTGATAGTGACGGTATCCGCGTTCGTAACCGACCAGCTCAGCGTGGCGGACGCCTCTTCGATTATTGTGCCTGAATCCGCAGTGAATGAATCGATTGAAGGCAGTTCATTCACGGTTACGGTCACACTATCGATGCGCGAGCCGTAGGTATTTGTTCCTGTGATGGTATACGTCGTGGTTACTGACGGCGTTACTGTTGTTGATCCGCTTGCAGCCACGGCGCCTATGCCCTGGTCGATGCTGACGGTTTCTGCAGATTCAGAGACCCAGCTGAGCTCGCTGGAACCGCCCTGGGTGATCTCAGCTGGAGAGGCAGCTATGCTCACGGTGGGCAAGTCATCCACGGTGATTGTAACAACAGCTGTCCTTGTTCCGTAGATATTTGTTGCGGTGAGGGTATAGGTGGTCTCGGATGCCGGGGAGACACTGGTTGATCCGCTTGCAGCGACAATGCCTATGCCCTGGTCAATGCTTACTGATGTTGCCCCTGTCACTGTCCATGAAAGGGTTGTCGATGCCCCTTGGGTTATGGGATTGGCGCTTGCTTCAAATGAGCCGATGACCGGCTTGCTGTTCACAGTCACGGTCACGCTGTCGGTGCGCGAGCCGTATGCATTGGTCGCGGTGATGGTGTATGTCGTGGTCGTCACAGGCGATACCACGGTTGAGGTGGTGCCGGTCACATCGCCGATGCCCTGGTCAATGCTGATGGTATCGGTATACGAGGTCGTCCAGGAGAGAACCGCTGATCCGTCTTCGGTAATCTCAGCCTGATCGGAAGTGATATCCACCACAGGCAGGTTGTTCACATCGAGCACAACACTTTGAGCCTCCGTGCCTCCCGGGCCGTCCACTGTGATGGTATAGGTCGTAGCGGTTACAGGCGAAACCCCGGTAGAGCTGTATACATTCGGGCTTACTTCACCTATGCCCTGGTTGATACTCGCTGCAGTTCCGTCTGCCGAATTCCAGGACAGTATGGCTGTCTGACCCTCTACAACAGGATTGGGCGATGCTGATATGGCTGCAGTGGGCGGGGTGGGCACCACCTGTATGGCGCAGACCGCGGCATCGGTTACTCCGCTGAATGTGAGGTTGAGCACACCGTCTGAGACATTGACCGAGGTGATAGTGACGTTGTGCGCCTCGTATTTATTCACCTGCGAGAGGATGTCCAGGTCTGTTATGATCTCGGTCCCTTCTGCAGTAACACTGAATACCTGGTCACCAACAGCATCATAGTACATCTCTGCAAACCGCAGAGTGATGTCATAGTTCCAGTCGGCCAGAGGAATGGCATAGGAGAAGTCGCTCCCATAGCCGTATCGCAGGCTCTGGTAGAGCTCGTCGTCCGAGGTGGAAGCTATGGCGTTGCTCGTGGAGTAGACATTACCGCCTGTATAGTAGGTATCCGCAACATAATTCGTGCCGTCAATGGCGGTATAGGCCTCTCCGCCGCAATTCACGGCAACGGACATCTGGGATGCAATGCTAACGGTCACGCTGTCGGACGCAGAGCCGCCCGGACCTTCCACAGTGATGGTATATGTTGTGGTCACAAGCGGCCAGATCTCTGCAGAGCTGTTTAGGTCGACATGGCCGATGGCATTGATGGTGGCTGTCGTTGCATCTGCCGAGGTCCAGGTAAGTGTTGCAGATTCGCCGATATTGATGGTGGCTGGATTTGATGTGATATTCACGGTGGGGATCGGATGAACGGTTACAGCCGCAGTATCAGTGGCTGTTCCACCGGGACCCACAGCGGTTATGGTATAGGTGGTGGTAACCGCAGGCGATACCATTGTGGAGCCGTTTAAAGCCACGGTGCCGATGCCCTGGTCAATGCTTGCACTGGCGGCATTCGTGGAAGCCCAGGTCAAAGTGGCGGAGTCTCCCACACCGATGTATTCAGGATCGGAACTCAGGCTTACTGTCGGTATTGCATTGACCGTAACAGTAACGCTGTGTGTGGCAACACCGCCGGGCCCGTCCACGGTAAGGGTGTATGTGGTTGTCTCTGCAGGAGAAACACTCGTGGAACCGTTTACCTCGACAGAGCCGAGGGTGGGATTTATTGTTGCAGAGTCTGCATTTGTGGAAGACCAGGTAAGCGTTGTGGTGCCGCCGGCACTTATGGGATTGGGGCTTGCCGTGATGCTTGCTGTGGAAGGCTCGCTGACAGCAACAGTGACGCTGCTGCTTGAGGTGCCGTACACGTTCGTTACGGTTATCGTATAGGTGGTTGTCATTGCCGGTGTAACAGCCCGTGATCCTTCTGCGGCAACTGTCCCGATACCCTGGTCGATGCTCACTGTATCGGCACCGTCAGAGGTCCAGGAAAGTGTGCTGGAAGAACCGTTCACGATTTCAGAGGGGCTGGCGGATATGCTCACCGCTGGTGACTGATCCACCATGATCGTGACACTGTCTTCTCTGGATCCATAGGTATTGGTACCCGTGATTGTATATGTTGTTGTAACTACAGGTGAAACGGTTTGTGATCCGCTCAGAGCCGAGCTGTTGATGGGCTGAACATCCGCTGTATCCGCGTCAGTTGAACTCCAGGTAAGCGTTGCTGACTCGCTTATGGTGATGTTTGTCCTGTCGCTTGATATATTTACTGTGGGCAGAGGATTCACCGTGACATCAACGCTGTCCTGGGCGGTTCCTCCAGGCCCTGTTACTGTGATTATATATGTGATCACCCCTGTCCCTGAGGGAGATACGACAATTGTCCCGCTTGCATCCACATTTCCAACACCATTGTTGATGCTTGCAGAGGTTGCATCGGTTGAAGACCAGGTCAGGGTTGTGGTGCCGCCTTCGCCTATATATACAGGATTGGCTGATATACTGATTGTAGGCACAGGACTGTTCAGCACCACAGTGGTGCTGTCCTGGGCGGTTCCTCCCAGTCCGTCCGCAGTAATGGTATATGTGGTGGTCACAGCAGGAGACACACTCACAGAACCGCTGAGCGCTACAGTGCCGATGCCGTTGTCAATGCTCACTGTGTCTGCATTGGCTGAACTCCAGGTAAGGGTCGACGATCCCCCCGGATCTATCTGAAACGGGTCTGCAGATATGTTTACCTGTGATGCGGCGATGTTCACCTCTATGGCGCATATTGCGGCATCGTTTGCCCCGGAGAATGTGATATTCAACTCGCCGTCATCTATAACAACAGACGGTATGGTTACGTCATAGGCTTCGAATTTGGAAGCATGATCGAGGATATCAAGATTGCTGATGACCTCGGTGCGTTCCATGGAAACACTGAACACCTGGTCATCGACATTGTCATAGTACAGCTCGGCAAACTTGAGCGTTACATCGTAGGTTCCGTTGGTTATCGGAATGTTATACGAGAAATCATTGCCATAGCCGTACCTCAGGCTCTGGTAGAGTGTATCATCTGTCGTTGATGAAATGGCGTTCGCCACTGAATACGTGCTCCCGCCGTTGAAATATCTGTCTGCTCCATATGTAGTGCCGTCTGCAGCTGTGTAGGAGGGACCTCCTGCATTGACTGCTACAACAGCAGCCGGCAACGTGCCGCTGCACATTGCAAGAAGAATGAAAAGAGTTGTTATGGATATAAAAACCTTATTCTGAAATGAATACATGGAATGACCCCCCTATTCCATTACCTGGCGAGCTATCTCACCTTAGAAATCAATCTATCCAATATAATGTGATGATCCATCTGATCTGATATTGAGAAACACTCTGTCATAGTTAAAACCATGATTTTTCCTGTCCTTAAATTAACCCACTGGTACATGGTAGTACTCTGCACAATCTGTACCATAGAAAGAGGCATTCAATCCTGTATATATATTATAGAGTTAAGCTCGCCTGAAACTTGCCCGTTCAACCCGTGCAGTGCTTTTGTGAAATAATTTTCATATATATATGGAAAAAAAGGTTACATCTGTAATCAGGTTTCAGTCCATTAATGAACAGTTCCGAATATCTAAATATTTTGTGAACACTTCTTAAAATGCCATGATACCTGTTGTTTTTTCTTAATCAGGACTGCTTCAACACAGACCCACTTAGAAATATATTCCTCTTGAAACAAAACATATATCTACGTTACATTGTTACAATATCCAATCAAACATATTTAAACAGGAGATGAGCGATCATGAAGCTCCCATATATGAAAAAACATTATTTTTTAACAGTTGCTTTGCTCTTCATCCTTTTGAACGGATGCGCAACCGCCCCGGTTACAGGCAGATCTCAATTGATCCTCATGAGTGAACAGCAGGAAATGGCCCTCGGCCTGCAGGCATATAACGAAGTACTGTCCCAGAACAAGGTATCACAAGATCCCAAGATCAATGCCATGGTAAAAAGGGTCGGTTCCCGAATAGCCGCCGCAGCTGACAAACCCGGCTACAACTGGGAATTCACAGTAATCGCCGCCGATGATACGGCAAATGCCTTTGCCCTGCCAGGGGGCAAGGTTGCAATATATACAGGCATTCTGCCCTACACAAAAGATGAAGCAGGCCTTGCCTTTGTACTTGCGCATGAAGTGGGCCATGCCCTCGCCCGCCATGGAGGAGAAAGGATGAGCGAGCAGCTGCTCATACAGCTCGGTCAGCAGGGGCTCAATATTGCCATTGCAAATAAAAGCCCTGAGGCAGTCGAGGCAATCAATCTGGGATACGGTATTGCGAGCACGGTCGGGCTTGCCCTTCCTTTCAGCAGGATGCAGGAATACGAAGCTGATAATATCGGCATCATAATAATGGCAAAGGCAGGCTATGATCCTAGAAAAGCTCCTGAATTCTTTGAGCGCATGATGAAAGGATCTTCCGGGGGATCAACTCCGGAATTCCTCTCGACCCACCCGGCAGACGAGAACAGAATACGCCGCCTCAGATCGCTGATTCCCGAAGCCATGCAGTACTATAATAAATAAATCACCTATGATTTGATGATCTGATAAGCCTTCATGATAATCTCTCCTTTGACACAGACAAGGCTTTGTTCTATACTTTGGCTTAGAGTTTAACTTCATGCTTAAAAGGGGTACATGATGGGACTGAAAATCGGTGAGATAGCAAAAAAAAGCGGTGTCCAACCATCCACTATAAGATACTACGTAAGACAGGGGCTTCTCCCGGAACCGCACAAAGTCAATAAAAGCATGGCATACTACGATGAGGGCTGCATAGAAAAGATCCAGGCCATTCGACACTTTCAGGAGACAAAATATTTCCCCCTTTCTGTAATCAGAAATATCCTGAAACGGATGGATGAAGGAATGAGCCTTGAAGAGGCAGAGGCCATTGAAGACGTAGTATTCGGCACGCATGCTGATGCAACAGACATTGTCGTGGATAGAAAAGAGTTCCTCAAACATACCGGCCTGACCGGCGAAGAACTGCAGGAAGCGGTTAAGATCGGCCTGCTCATGCCCTATCTTCAGGAAAAAGGGCGCACATCCTACAACCTGGAAGATATCCGTTTCGGCAGAGATGTATTGAAACGCATCATCGATTTCGGTCAGGATATTAAGGAGATGAAATTTTACGTGGAAATGGGAAATCAGATCGTGGAGGAGGAAATCAAACTCAGGAGAAAAGCTGTACAGGGAAAATCCACACAGGAAAATATAAAAATAACTACTGAAATATCTAAAATGGCTGATTTTCTGAGAAGCTATATTATGAAACGGCTGTTCCAGAGAAAGGTTCAGGCAACCATACAGAAAAGTCTGAAGAAATAGTACCTGCACACACTCTAAAGCAGGCATAAAAGTTCATGGCATGCTTTTTCCTGAAGAGATTTTTATACAGCCGTCAATGAACATGCCGACATCTATCTGCCCTGCCCTAATATACCGATATCCTTCATTCAGGCCCGATCAACACCAAGCAGAATGGAAAATGGTATTTTATTCCTCATATCTGGGCAATCTTTTTCCACTATTCCTGTTTGTATTGAGGAAAATCAAGGTCAACTCTCTGAAATCAATACATCATTTTTTCAGCATGATTCTTGCTTGATCATCGTCAGCGAGGTATGTCATTATAAAGGCAGGCGAAGGCAGATATACATTGATTCTTTCTTTACGAAAATATTATGCACTTTCAATACCGGACAGTTTTAATATGAATTCAGTGTAGGCAATGACTGGAGGGAATATACCATGAACCCTGTTTCATCATATCGGATCATAAAAAAAGTTTTTCTTTTAACAATCACGCTCCTTGCTTTCGGTTGTTCAGGAGGAGGCGGCGGCGGCGGAATCGCCGGTGTACCTGATAACGGATCAGGAAGCACTGAAAACGCGCTCGGCCTTAACATAACCTCCCCTGAAAGCGCTATAACCGTTGAATCAGGTGAGGCGGTGACATTCACCGGTACGGTATCCAGCGGCACTTCACCGTACAGCTTTGAATGGGATTTCGGCAATGCAGCCAGAAAGTATCAGGCAGAGGGTACAACTCCGCCGGAAAAGGAGATCACCTTCGGAAAGTCGGGCCCTTATACTGTAACCTTAACCGCAACCGACGATTCAGGTTCCACGGCAAGAGATACTGTCTCTGTTACTGTACTGGACTATGTCGATACCGTACCTGTCGCAAGATTCCTTTCCCCGTCAACAGACCCTGTTACCATACAGGCTGGCCAGTCGCTTGATTTTCAGACCCAGGTTCAGGGAGGCAACAGGCCTTTTACCTTCTCGCTGGATTTTCCCGATAACGTGGCCCGCGACTATTACCAGGAAAACGCGCTGACACCGCCAAACCTGAGCATTACATTCAATACTGCAGGAACATTCGACGTTACATTCAAGGCGATTGATGAGGATAACGACGAGCACAGCGATACCGTTACGGTTATTGTTCAATAGGGGTATGTGCCCATTCACAGCCGCCAGCTGCATAGTGGGCATATTATTTCCCACAACAGGGCAATACATTTCCAATAAAATAACACAGCTATTGCATAAAAATCGCTAACCCTATGAATTTCATAGACCTTGATCCTTGCATGGATTTTGCTTATTTTTTATATCATTGATCCATTTTAATGATTTTTTATTTCAAATAATTTAAATGAGGAACAAAAGATGAAGATCAACAAGCCAGCTGTCACAAAGGTCCTTTTGATGTCCCTGTTTGCCTCATCTTTGGTGTTCATACTCCTTTCCGGATGCAGTGACAGGGGGGGTGATACGGTACTGATGACACCGGAGGGGAAAGAGGGCAGATTCATAGACAGCCATGTCGAAGGGCTTCGATATTCATCATTCAACTATGCCGGTGTAACCGGTCCGAACGGTACCTTCATCTATCATCCGGGACTGCCCGTAACCTTTTCTGTAGGGTATGTTACCCTCGGCACGGCCAGTCCGGAGGATATCGTTACACCCATAGATCTCGTGGGCAAAGATGCCAATATCAACCATCCGAAGGTCGTCAACATAGCCCAGTTCCTTCAGTCTCTTGACCTGGACGGAGAACCGCGAAATGGTATAGCCATTCCCGAGATGATCCAGGAAGGCCTTGTAGGTCACGCTATAAACTTCTCGGCTGAGGATTTTCCAAACAGCGACGGGGTTCAGCGCGTATTTGGCATGCTCAATGACAACAATGTCTATGCAGAAGAACGCACGCTCGTCTCTGCTGAAGAGGCACAGATTCACCTGGAAGAGACACTCATTGAGATCGAGCAGGAGGCAATCGAGGCCGAGGCAAACAGGGATACCTCCCTGAACGCCTATATACAGACACCCAGATACCATGCCCTCGTTATCGCCGGCACATACCTTAACATGAAAGGTGCCGTACTTGGGGGCACACCAGACTATGAATATTTCTGGGATTTCGGAGACGGTTGGACCTCGCAAAGGAAAGATCCGGGCGGGATACCCGGCTTGGTTCTGTTTGATACTCCAGGCACTTATACAGTACTGTTTACCGCCATGGACAGCAATGAAGATTCTGACAGCGACTTCCGGTTCATTACCGTTATCAGACTTTCGGATTACAGTCAGCCATATGACGAAACTGTAGAAGTTTATATGACAATGCCCGAGGATCTGATTCGCGAGAACCTGAATGTCATGACAGGTGAGAGCCTGCATCTCCCGGCAAAGATCCAGAAGGGGAACCCGCCTATCGGGTACTACTGGATATTCGACAATACCGTGGCATATACGTGGGATGGAGATCCCCTTGATGCAACCTTTACCTTTTATGAAAAGGGCCGGCATACAATTAAAATTTTCTGCAGGGATGCAACTGATGATACCTGGGTTGATAGTGTAACCATAAATGTACAGGACAATACAGACTGATGAACTGAATGCTGATTCCCGTAACGTATAAATCTCTTCTTGACAAAAAATCATGTTTTCCTTATAAGGTAACCTTGTAGTTTAACTTTAACCTTAATGCCGGGCATCAAACAGAACAAGAAAGATAACAAGATACATACACAATCCTAAAAAGGAGTCATGCATGAAAACACGCTTAACCGAACTTCTAGGTATCAAGCACCCTATCGTGCTTTCAGGAATGAGCTGGATCAGTGTTCCTAAAATGGTTGCAGCAGTATCCAACGCAGGAGGTCTTGGCATCCTTGCCACCGGGCCCATGGATGCAGAACAGACCCGCCAGGCAATCAGGGAGATCAAATCGCTTACTGACAAGCCGTTCGGCACGAATGCGACGCTGCTTTTCCCAGGCGCTGCCGATAATGCGCGGGTAGCACTCGAGGAAAAAGTGCCGGTCATCAACTTCTCTCTGGGAAAGGGTGACTGGATCGTGAAAGCAGCCCATGAATACGGGGGGAAGGTCATTGCCACTGTAGTGAACCACAGGCATGCCAAAAGGGCGCAGGACTACGGGTGTGACGGCCTGCTGGTAACCGGCTATGAGGCTGCCGCCCATGGAGGCGATGCAACCACCTTCTGCCTGATACCTACCATTGCTTCGGCAGTTGATATCCCCATTATTGCAGCAGGCGGTGTCGGAGACGGAAGAGGACTTGCAGCAGCGATCGCTCTTGGTGCTGAAGGCGCTGCCATGGGGACCAGGCTTATGGTAACACAGGAAAGTCCTCTCCATGACAATTTCAAGAAGCTCTCAATTGAAAAAAGTACCTATGACACTCTCTATTCAACCCGTTTCGACGGTCTGGGATGCAGGGTTCTGGATACAAAGGGTGCCCGCAATGCAATCAGACAGGGGATGAACATCAGGAAGATGATCGAGGCGCTGCCGAATTCTGTTGATATCGCCAAACAGCTCCACCTGCCCTATATCAAGCTCTTCATAGGTGTTATGCTCTCAGGCTGGAAAAATGCCATTCAGCTTGCATATATGGCAAACGCGTTCAAGGCCATCCGCATCGCCACGGAAAACGGCGATGTGAAAAACGGAGTGCTGACCGTAGGCCAGGTGACAGGCCTTATCAATGACAGCCCAACCGTAAAGGAGGTCATTGAAAGAACAGTCAGGGAAGCCGAAGAGATCGCAAAAGGACTGGCAAAAATGGCCGGGACAGAAAGAACAGCCAAACCTGCTGCAGTGAAGACGGCATCTAAACCGAAGACTGCAAAGAAGCCTGCAGCAAAAAAGACGGCAGCAAAACCCAAAGAAAAGAAATAGTTTTCGCTGATAAAAAACTAAAGGCGGTTGTGTTCCGGACAGAACACAACCACCTTCTTTTTTGTACAATAATGAAAACCTTAGTGAATCATGCCCGTTGCCTTATTCAGGTGGGCAATAGCATCATCGTGCATCTTTTTCATCAGTTCTTTACAGCTTATTACCTCACGGATATGACCTATTGACTGCCCTACCATGAGCGGCGCCTCTTCAGGCAGCCCGTCTTCCCATGCCCTCTTGATACGCTCGCCGGAAATAAGAGGGATAAGTTCTTCAAGACCGCCGCCGCGCTTCTCTACATCCAGAACCTCAGAGATTACCCTGTTTTTCAGTGCCCTGCCCTGCAGCCCGATGGACTTGCAGATCATGGTTGTCTCGAATTCCTGGCGGTTGATCAGCTCCTGCTTGATATTCGGATGAACCTCGCATTCCCTGGTGGCGATAAACCTGCTTGCCATCATCACGCCCTGGGCGCCCAGTGTCAGTGCAGCGGCCATCGATCTTCCGTCACAGATACCTCCTACCGTTACTACCGGTATATCCACGGAATCTGCGATCCTGGGAGTTAAAACCATGGTCGTTACATCGTCATCCAGGGGATGACCGCCTTCCTCGAAACCTGCAGCATATATCCCGTCATATCCTGCTTTCTGAGCATGCAGAGCATGTCGGACAGAACCGACCTTGTGAAAAAGTTTTACGCCTGCATTCTTGAGTACATCCATGCCTTCCCTGCCAACAACCTTATCCAGTGGCGAGCCTGAAACCTCTATGGCAGCAACCTTTTCTTCTGCGCAGACCTTTACATACATCTTATGATGCTCACCTGTGATCCTGATCGAGGGCAGCAGGGTAAGACCGACCACAAACGGCTTGTCAGTAAGCTCCTTTGTCTGGCGGATAGCGTTTCTGAAATCTTCTTCCGATTCATAATTGCCGGCAGTAATATTCCCCATACCCCCAGCATTGGATATGGCGGCACACAATCCTGGTTTGCACAGCCACATCATGGCCCCGCAGATAATCGGATACTCGATTCCAAACATCTCGGTAATTGCGGTCTTGATCATGTCATCCTCCATGGAACAGTCTTTATTGGTATTTAAAAGCTTTAAGTTGAACTTAATACTTTATTATCGAGTTACACATACGGCCCGATTATGTCAAGGTCATTCTACTCCTGACAAAGCAGGCCAGCTGTCGACCTCAAGGCATTTTCCGCATCGGCTGTCATGATCTCGAGCAGTTCCTGACAACTGTAAATCTCGCGGATATGCCCGATGCACTGTCCAACCATAAACGGTGCATTCTCTACCTTCCCATTGACCCAGGCATCCCTGATCCTGTCTCCCGAGATAAGCGGATATAGGTCAGCAAATCCCCCACCCCTTTTCTCTATGGATATGACTTCTTCAATCAGGGCATTCTTGAGAGCCCTCCCCTGCATGCCAAGGGATTTACCGAATATAGTGGTATCATATTCCTGCCTCGTAATGAACTCCTGCTTAATATCTTCGTGGACTTCACACTCTTTTGTAGTGACAAAACGGCTCGCCATCATTACGCCCTGGGCACCGAGCATCAACGCTGCGGCCATGCCTGTCCCGTTCGATATTCCGCCTACCGTGACCACAGGTATCTTTACAGAGTCAACTATACGAGGTGTCAGCACCATGGTGGATACATCATCATCAAGAGGATGACCGCCAGCCTCGAAACCAAGGGCATATACCCCGTCATAACCTACCTTCTGGGCATGTAGTGCATGGCGTACAGAGCCGAGCTTATGAAACAGCTTTACTCCGGATTTCTTGAGCATCTCAATTCCCTGCATGCCGATAACCTTGTCCAAAGGTGCACCTGACACCTCTATCCCGGCAACCTCCTCTTCCGCGCAGACCCTGGTATACATCATGTTATGTTCAGGGGTTATCCTTACCGATGGCAGCAGTGTGATTCCAACCATGAACGGTTTATCCGTAAAAGCGCGGACCTCTTTTATTGCATCCCGGAACTCACTTTCTGTCGCATAATTACCGGCAGTGAGATTCCCCATGCCACCTGCATTGGATATGGCGGCACAAAGCCCGGGCTTGCACAGCCACATCATTGAACCGCAGATAATAGGGAATTGAATGCCGAACATCTCGGTAATTGCCGTCTTGATCATGTGCACTCCTTCTTCTTTTTACGAATCTAAAAGATTAAAGTTGTACTTCATGCTTTAATATATGCCTACACCATCATTGTCAAGTCCAGAATGTCTTTTACATCAACTTGCGGGCAATAAATTTCCCGACCCTGCACCATACATCTTGATCCGCTGCGGCGGTTTATAAACATGTACCCTGTTTTTTTATCTTTTTCATAACGCCAACGACCAGTGCCAACCACCTATATTCATATAATTGCTCAGCCCTTGTCCTTTTGACATGCGTGTGCTAGGAAATACCAGGCAAATTATTAGCACGGAGGTACAACTTGAAATACCGTTTTTCTATTTACGACTATTTTATATATCTTTTAAGTTATGTCTTCTTTTATCTGTATGTGGCAGACATTCTCAACAAACTGCCTTTTGAACCGCCTGCTGATATTCCGTCCTGGTCATATCTTGCAGTTGCTGTTGCACTGAATGCATGGGCTATTCCCATACCGGGCATACATCCTCGAACACCGCCGATCGAAGGGCATGTCCCTGAGCAGGTCGAAGAAATAAAACCTGAAGAGGCCGCAGTTCCGAAACCAGTGAAAAAACCCGCCCCAAGCGCGAAAGACAAGCTGGAAAGAGGTCTGTCCAAAACACATAAGGGATTTATTGACAGGATCTCGGCTGTATTCAGGCGATCCGCATCATTAAACGAGAATATCCTTAAAGAGCTTGAGGAAACCCTTGTAGGAACAGATATAGGGGTAAGAACAGCCTATACCATATTCGACTTTATTCAAAAGAATGCAGATTCAATCAAGGATGCGGATCAGGCCATGGATGCAATCAAGACAGAAATAACCGCTATCCTTGAAAAACGCGAAGAGCCGATATCGCTGCCTGAAGAAACAAAGCCTTTTGTCATCATGGTGTCCGGGGTAAATGGTTCGGGCAAGACAACAACGATTGCAAAGATAGCATACCATCTGAAAAACCAGGGCAAGTCAGTAATAATAGCCTCGGGCGACACTTTCAGAGCAGCGGCTATCGAGCAGCTCGAGCACTGGGCAGATAAGGTGGGAGCAGACTTTATAAAATCCCATGAGGGGGCGGATCCTTCCTCTGTAGCCTTTGACGGGCTGCAGGCTGCAATCTCCAGGGGGCACGACGTGCTCATCATCGACACTGCAGGCAGGCTGCACACCAAAGAAAACCTCATGGAAGAGCTGAAAAAGACAAAAAGGGTCCTTGATAAGAAACATCCCGGGTCACCACACGAAATCCTGCTTGTACTCGATGCAACCATTGGACAGAACGCCATAGAACAGACACGTCAGTTCAACAATGCACTTGGTGTAACCGGCATAGCACTTACAAAACTCGATGGGTCTTCAAAGGGCGGGGTTATTGTGGGTATTGCCAACGAGTTTGAGATACCCATACGATATATCGGGATCGGCGAGGACATGGATGACCTTCAACCTTTCAAGGCCGCAGACTTTGTACATGCCCTTTTCCTTGACAAGGAATAATATTTTTCTGATAGTTGGCAAATGCTGAAGATTGATAAAAACAGGCTCAAGGTCATTCTTGAGGGCATGAAATCGAAGACCATAATGGTCATAGGCGATATCATGCTCGATCATTATATCTGGGGCAAGGTTGATCGCATATCACCAGAGGCCCCGGTGCCGGTTGTGGAGGTCCAGGACGAAAGGTTCAAGCTCGGAGGTGCAGGCAATGTCGCCAACAATCTCCTGGGGCTGGGGGCGAAAGTGCTGGTAGGCGGCGTCAAGGGTAATGATCCGCAGGGCGACATCCTTGTTGACATCCTGAAGCAATGGGAGATTCCTACAGAGCAGATACTTACGGATTCCAAAAAGGGGACGATCGTCAAGACACGGATCATTGCCCATACCCAGCAGGTTGCACGGATCGACAAGGAAAACAGAGATATCATCTCTGAAGAACTTCGCTCAAGGCTGATATCTGCAGTAAGAGATTCCATTGACCATATCGATGCAATCATCATATCTGATTATGCAAAGGGCGTGGTAAGCAGAGAACTCATCGATGAGATTGTTGATATTACAAAAGACAACGGCGTGCTCATCTGCGTTGATCCCAAGGAACGGAACTTCCCCTTCTACAAGAACGTGACCGTCATCACCCCGAACACGAAAGAACTCAGTTTCGGGGCAGGCATAAAGATAGAAAAGGACCAGGATATCATCGATGCAGCCCTTAAGGTAAAATCCATGCTCGGGTGCGACATGGTTCTCGTCACTAGAGGCGAGCATGGGATGAGCCTGTTTGACAGGAACGGCGAGATAATTGATATACCCACAACTGCCCGTGCTGTTTTCGATGTAACAGGGGCTGGAGATACCGTGATCTCCTGTTTTACCCTCGCACTTGCATCGGGTGCAACCCCACGGGAGGCTGCCCTTATCTCGAACCTGGCAGCAGGCCTTGTCGTTGCCGAGGTCGGAGCGGCCAGTGTACCATGGGAAAGACTTTACAGGATATGCATGGAGGAGATTCGTGGGGACGATACTCATCCCTCGTGAGGTAATGCTGTTCTGCAGCGTCCTCTTCAGTAAAGATACACCTGTCGAGGAGGCATTGTCCCTGCTAAGGCAGGACTATGGTGAATTTGCATACAGATCTCATACCATGCCGTTTGCATTTACAGACTACTACGAAGAGGAGTTCGGATCAGAGATGCAGAGAATACTCGTTGCATTCGAACCCCTTGTACCGAGAAATGCTCTGCCCGATGTAAAGATCAGGACCAACCAGATCGAGAGCAGCTTTATGCATAATGGCAAACGAAGAATCAACCTTGATCCGGGCATCCTCACTCAGGAGAACATATGCCTTGCAACAACAAAACCCTACAGTCATCGCATATATCTTGACAAGGGCATCTGGGCAGAGGTAACCCTGATTTACCGCAAGGATTCATATCGCGGCCTTGAATGGTCTTATCCCGACTACTCATCCGGGGAAATGATCGGGATGTTCAACAAACTCAGAGAAAAGTACAGGGGGAAGCTGTAAATGCCAAGAAGTATGACCGGTTTCGGACAAGCTGACGATAACGGATATCACATAGAGATCAAAGGGGTAAATCATCGTTTCAGAGATATCCGGGTGCGGCTTCCCCGAGATCTCTCCGCACTTGAGATCCCAGTGCGGGATATGGTCAATGAGGCCATTTCGCGAGGCAAGGTGGATATAACCATAACAAGGAATGCCACAGCTGCAATCGGACAGAAGATGGCTATCAACTGGGATCTCGCCCAGGACTATTATGACGACCTGACGAACATGGCCAAACGTTTCGGTGGAGAAGTAACCTTTCGAGACATTATCCTGATCCCAGGGATCATGGCTGAGGATTTTCATGACATTGAGGAACAATGGCCCATGCTTCAGGTGACGATTCAAGAGGCTATCGACGCCTTCTGCACTTCAAAAATCGGTGAAGGCAAACGGCTCAAGACAGATATTGTCGATCGTCTTGAATCACTTCTGGCTATGCATAATACAATGAAGGCCTATACAAAGGATATCCTCGATACCTATCGGGAACGTCTGAGATCACACCTGGACAATCTCTTATCTGACCGCTCAGGCATGATCGATGAAACGCGCATGGAACAGGAAGTGGCAATCTTAGCGGATAAATCCGATATCACCGAGGAACTTGTAAGGCTGCACAGCCATATTACATCCTTTGCAGAGGTAATAGGTTTCCCTGAAGCATCCATCGGAAGACGCCTTGACTTCTTACTTCAGGAAATCAACCGGGAACTCAACACTATTGGATCAAAAAGCCAGGTCACAGCTTTGAGCCATATTATTATCGATGCAAAAACCGAGGTGGAAAAGATACGCGAACAGGTTCAAAACATTGAGTAATTCATATATAATAGAATTCTAGAAAGGAGTTTTTCTATGGGCAAACATGAGACCAAACTGCTGAATATCGGATTTAATAACGGGGTAGTCGCTTCGAGAATCATTGCAATTGTAAACCCATCATCATCGCCGATGAAAAGACTGAGGGAGGATGCCAGGGAAAGGGGACTGCTTATCGATGCAACACAGGGAAGAAAAACCCGCTCTATCATCATCACAGACAGTTCTCATGTTATATTGAGCGCAATACAGGCCGAGACGATTTCAAACCGGCTCTTAGATGGCGGAGGAGCGAGAATAAATATTAACACCAAGGAGCAGATGTGAGAATCTTTCTCTCCGGACCTTCCGGGGTCGGAAAATCCACAATTATATCAGCCATCCTGGGAAAAAACAGGGATCTCGTTCTCTCAATCTCATATACGACAAGACCTCCAAGAAGAATGGAGATCGAAGGGAAAGACTATTTCTTCATCACCAGGCAGCAGTTCGAAGAAATGATCGAAAAGGATGCATTTCTGGAATGGGCACATGTACACAATCATCTTTACGGAACATCTATTTCCTGGGTGGAATCCACGGAACTGGCAGGAAAGCACATCCTCTTTGATATTGATGTACAGGGTGTCGGACAGGCTCAGGAAAAAGGATCTCCAGGCTGTTACATATTCATTATCCCGCCGAGCATGGATGAACTGAGAAGCCGGCTGGACAAGCGCGGAACAGAGGATGAATTTACCATGAAGACCCGTCTGGACAATGCCAGGCAGGAACTCACAGCCTGGAAAAGGTATGATTTCCTGGTAGTCAATGACAATATTGAAACGGCAATAAAAGACATTCAAAGCATTATCGATGCCTGCAGGTGTTCAAAAACCGAGGCCATAAAAAGGTTGCCATGGTTGCTAAAGATCGCATAATTTTTGCCCTTGATGTGGGCACTGTCCAAGAAGCACATAAATGGGTCAGACTGCTTGGTGAACGGGTCGGATGGTTCAAGGTCGGTCTTGAACTCTTCAGTTCTGCAGGGCCGGCCGTGGTCGAACTCATCAAGGCCAACGGCATGAAATGTTTTCTCGATCTGAAGTTTCACGATATCCCCAATACCGTCTACGGTGCGGTCAGATCTGCCGTGAAGATGAAGGCAGATATGATGACCATCCATATCTCGGGCGGAGCAGGCATGATCCAGGCAGCTCTGAAAGGTGCACGCGAGGGAGCACTCTCTTGCGGCATCAGTGTCCCGAAGATCATCGGGGTGAGCATGCTCACTTCGCTCAATCAGGATGATCTCGGTGATATCGGCATACAAGTACCCGTAAAAGAGCATGTATTAAACCTGATTACACTTGCTCGTGAGAACAGGATCGACGGTATTGTGTGTTCACCTGCAGATCTTGAATTTGTCCGGCCCAATATACCTGATCACATTACAGTGATTACACCCGGTATAAGGCCTGACTGGGCAGCAAAGGGCGATCAGAAAAGGATTGCCACGCCAAAGGCGGCAATAAGTTCCGGGGCCGATCTCCTCGTCATAGGAAGACCGATCAGCCAGGCCGAGAATCCTGTCGAGGCAGTAGAGAGGATTGTCCGGGAAATCGAATCCCTTTGAATAATCCCATTGCATAGTTCTTCTGATATATATTGACCCTTTTCAACTTATTCCGTATCCTTACAACCCATGTCGATACGGGTGAGCAGCGGAATATATAAATCAAGGAAGCTTGAATGTCCGCTCAAGGGTGTTCGCCCTACAACTGACAAGGTAAAAGAAGCTATATTCTCTGTACTTGCGCCCGATATTCAAGATGCATACGTGCTCGATCTATTTGCAGGCAGCGGCAATCTTGGTATCGAAGCGCTCAGCAGGGGTGCCGAACATGTTACCTTTATCGACCAGTCCATGCTCTGCAAGCGCACTATTGAAAAAAATCTTTCAACCCTCAATATTTCCGGGAATGCCACCATCATCAGATCCGATGCATTGAGCTTTGCTCGTCAATGCACTGCAGTTTTCGATCTCATCTTTATGGATCCGCCTTACAATAAAGGGCTTGCCTCAAAGACGGTTCCTCATGTATACAATCTCCTCAAAATTGGAGGCATTTTAACAATCGAACACTCTCCTGACGAAGTCATTGACATGCAGCATTGGAAAACACGCATCTACGGAGATACTATGATTACCTATATAAAGAGGTGTGAATCGTGAATAAGAAGATTGCCGTGTGTCCCGGGTCATTCGACCCCATAACCTATGGCCACCTGGATATCGTTCGAAGGGGACTTTGTGTATTCGACAAGGTAATCATCGCAGTGGGGCATAATCCGTTGAAAAAGGATCTCTTTTCCACCGAGGAAAAACTTGAGATGATAACAGAGTCCGTTGAAGCCAATCCCAGGATTGAGGTCGATTCTTTTGAAGGGCTTCTTGTCGACTATCTTCAGACAGTAGGCGCGTGCGCAATCTTGAGAGGACTCCGAGTGATATCCGATTTTGAGATGGAACTGCAGCTGGCACTCATGAACAGGCGTCTGTGCGACAAGATCGAGACATTCTTTCTTATGACAGACTACAACCATCTGTTTGTCAGTTCAACCATTGTCAAGGCAACAGCTGCAGCAGGAGGATCGGTAGAAGGCCTTGTACCGGAGCCTGCTTTGAAAAAACTCCTGGAAAAATTTCCTGTCATGAAAAAGAAATAATATCATCAAGGAGACACACATATGAAAATATCAAAGGTTGTATCAAATATCCCTGCATCTCCAACGCTTTCCATAACAGCGAAAGTACAGGAACTGAGGTCTCAGGGAAAGGATGTGATCGGTTTCGGAGCCGGCGAGCCGGACTTTGATACACCTGAAAACATAAAGATCTCGGCAATTGAGGCTATCAAAGAGGGCAAAACAAAATATACCCCTGTGGGCGGATCACCGAAACTCAAAGATGCGGTATGCGCAAATATTTACACTGATTACGGGCTTAGGGTAACACCCGAGAATGTAATCGTGTCCTGCGGCGCAAAGCATAGTCTTTACAACCTGTTTCTCACCCTGTTTGAATCAGGTGACGAGGTATTGTGCCCAAGTCCTTACTGGGTTTCATACCCTCCCATGATCGAGATTGCCGGAGCAACACCTGTAATAGTAGACACAAGGCAAACAGGCATGAAGCTTACCGCAGAAGGGGTTAAGGCAACCATCACAAAAAGGACCAGAGGTATCATCATAAACTCTCCCTCAAACCCTACCGGAATGGTTATCGAGCGCAGTGAACTTGAAAAGATAGCAGAACTCTGTCTTATGCATGATATAATCATCATATCCGACGACATATACATGAAGATCCTTTTCGGTGATGCTCAGTTCTTCAGCATAGCAACCATATCCCCTGAGGTTGCGGCAAGGACCTTTATCATCAATGGTTCGTCAAAAACCTATGCAATGACTGGATGGCGCATCGGATACTGTATCGGTGACAGAGATGTTATAAAGGCAATGACAAGGCTGCAGAGCCAGAGTACATCAAACCCCACAAGCTTTGCACAGGAAGGGGCAATAGTCTCACTAAGCGCCGATCAGTCCGTTGTGGAAGATCGCAGAATAATATTTGAAAAAAGAAAAGACCTTATCGTATCCAAAATCCTTGAAATACCCGGTCTTGATATTATTCCGCCTGACGGGTCGTTCTACACATTCCCATCAATCAAGGGGCATCTTGATCGATTCGGGGGTGCAAACTCTCTTGCAGAATATCTGCTGGAAAAGGCTCTGGTTGCGGTGGTCCCGGGTGAAGGTTTCGGGGCAGAGGATCATATAAGACTCTCGTTTGCAACATCGGAGAAAAATATCATAGAAGGATTGGACAGGATCAAACAGGTGCTTGCCTAAAGGACTGCTCTCAGGTGGATTGCCAGCAAGATTTTTCTTGCCACAGAAGGCGGTTCTGAACATATACTGGCAGCACCGCCTTTACATGATTCTTTGCGAAGAAATGCATTACATTTGCTTGTTGTTTTTTTTGGATAAATGCCATATCTGCTTTAAGTGTACGGCTTCATATTTTCATCTAAAGAAAATATTCCCAATACCGATACAAATAGTAGTATCAGATATGAGGAGGCCCAGAAATGAGCATGAATATGGCGGGATATGACGCTTATAAAAAGACGCAGGTTCAGACAGCAGATCAGGGCGCACTCATATTAATGTGTTATGACGGAGCAATAACCTTCCTTAAGAAAGCGAAAAAAGCCTATAATGAGAAAGATCATGCACAGTGGTCAACATTTCTCAACAAGGCACAGAATATCCTCTGGGAACTTCTCAACAGTCTGAATTATGATGCGGGGGAGATCGCATATAATCTGGAGTCTCTATATAATTATATGATCAGAAGGATTGTTGATGCAGATTATCATAAGAATATCGCAGCAGCTGATGAAGTGCTCGCCTATCTGAACGATCTGAGAGATTCATGGGTAAAGATAACAAAGAAATCATCCTGACCCTCCTGAACAAATGGCGGGACATCGCCGTGAAAGAAGCCGAGGCCCTGTCCAAAGGCGATCTTGAGGTGCTCGGAAAACTTACGAAAGAATCCCTGCATATCCGTTCACGTCTAGATAAACTCTTAACAGGGATTGACAGCTCGGATATGGGAAATGACATTCTTTGCATCATGAAGGAGATCCATGAAGTTCATACGTACCTGACAAACGAGCTTTCTCGAGGCAGGGATGAGCTTTCCGACAGGATCGGCAATATCAGGAAAAACAAATCCTCGCTCAATGGGTATAAACAGAAAAAGGTTGCCATTCCCCGCTTCATGAGCGAACGCACCTAGATCCCGATATTTAAAGAACCGTCTTATCCAGCGCAGCAATTTCCATTTCACTGTAATTATTGAGCAGGCATCACTGATCAGCAAGCGAGCTTGAGTTGACAGATCATAATATTTCTCATAATCTCTTTTTCCATGCAGATCATACTGGCATCAGGTTCTCCCAGAAGAAGAGAACTCTTTTCTCAATTAGGACTGGATTTTGAGGTCGTAATCCCTCATGTCGACGAGAATCCCCGATCCGGAGAGAAGCCGGATGCTTTTTGCGCCCGGATAAGCACGGACAAGGCACTTCGCGTTATTCAGGACCATGCGGATGCCCTTGTCATTGCAGCTGACACCATTGTGGTTGTCGGCGGCAGGATCCTCGGAAAACCAAGCAGCAGCAGGGATGCAGCGGAATACCTCTTGCTTCTGGAGAACAGGAAGCATGAAGTCTACACAGGATACACAATCATAAACAGACATGAATGCAGGACCAGGACCATACGGACTGAAGTGCATTTCAGAGCCATGACCTCAGAAGAGATCTCTTGGTATGTTTCTACAGGGGAACCCATGGACAAGGCCGGGGCCTATGCCGTCCAGGGAACAGGTTCGTTGTTTATCGATAAAATCGAGGGTTCTTATACGAATGTGATTGGTCTGCCTCTATCCGACCTGTACTACGATCTGAAAGATTTCGGATTGAAATTGAAAACCATTGAGCACGGGAGGTTTATCTATGGGTAAGTATATAATGGCAATAGATCAGGGCACAACCGGCACAAGAATAATGCTGGTAGACAAATCCGGAGAGATCGTCTCAAAGGCATACTCGGAATTCCCGCAGATCTACCCAAAGCCGGGATGGGTCGAGCACGATGCGGAGGTAATCTGGGATACCACGGTATCGGTAATGAATGAGGCACTGCAATCATCATCCATCAAGCCATCGGACATTATCGGGATCGGTATTACCAACCAGAGGGAAACCACTGTACTCTGGGAGAAAGAAACACTCAAGCCGGTTCATAATGCTATCGTCTGGCAGTGCAGGCGCAGTGCTGGCATCTGCGATGACCTGAAAAGAAACGGGCATGCAGAGTTATTTCAGGAAAAAACAGGTCTCATCATTGATGCCTATTTCTCGGGCACAAAGGTGAAATGGCTTCTCGATAATATCCCGGGGCTGCGGGATCGTGCAAAATCAGGCGAGATAGCATTCGGCACCATTGACACATGGCTCATTGCCAAGCTGACCCGAGGCAGGATCCATGCTACGGATTATACGAATGCTTCACGTACACTGCTTTTTAATATCCATGACAAACTCTGGGATTCAGAGCTACTTGACCTGCTTGATATTCCGCAAGAGATGCTTCCCGGGGTTTTTGATTCCGCACAGATCATCGGCAAAACCGACCCTGCCATCCTGGGCTGCGAGATACCTATCGCCGGGATCGCAGGCGATCAGCAGGCAGCGCTGTTCGGGCAGGGATGCTTTTACGAGGGACAGGCAAAAAACACCTATGGCACAGGATGTTTCCTGCTGCTCAATGTAGGAGATAAAAAGGTCACGCCGAAAAGCGGGCTTATACTTACCCTTGCATGCGATGAAAAAGGCAAGCCGTGCTATGCGCTTGAAGGTTCAATTTTCATAGCCGGGGCTGTGGTACAGTGGTTGAGAGACGGTCTCGGTCTGATTGAGAATGCATCTCAGACAGAAGAGATTGCACTCAGTGTCGACGACTCTCACGGAGTATACATGGTCCCGGCATTCGCAGGGCTTGGAGCCCCTCATTGGGACATGTATGCCAGAGGAGCGATTCTGGGCATAACAAGAAGCACGTCCAAGGCCCATATCATTCGGGCGGCACTTGAAGGCATCGCTTACCAGGTCAAGGATCTTATCAGTGCTTTCGAAGAATCGGTGAACACGCCTTTTGCAGATCTGAAGGTGGATGGCGGGGCGTGCATGAACAATTTCCTTATGCAGTTCCAGGCTGATATCCTGGGATGCCCTATTGACCGGTCAAACTATATTGAATCAACAGGTATGGGTGCAGCCTTCCTTGCAGGCATTGCCACCGGTTTCTGGGCTCCGGGGGAACCAATCCGGGCATTGAGGGGATCGAACAGGGTGTTTACACCGCAGATCGCCAATGAAGAAAGAGACCGGCTGTATCAGGGATGGTGTGATGCCGTAGGCAGGGTAAAGAGCAACGACTAGTACTTTATGAATTTCTTTGAATATATAGGAAGAACCGCCATCAACTTCTTTGAGGAGCTTGGTTCACTTGCGCTCTTTTGTCTGCGCATCTTCTACTGGCTCATAAGACCGCCTGTTTTTATCAGACAGTTTTTCAAGCAGATGGAATTCATAGGCGTGCGTTCTTCGAGTGTTGTTTTGCTGACCGGGCTGTTTACCGGAATGGTGAGTTCCCTGCAATCTCATCACGGCTTCAGTCTGTTCGGTGCTGAAGCCCTTGTAGGATCAACCACTGCACTCGGTCTTCTCAGGGAACTTGGGCCGGTGCTCGCTGCACTGATGGTAACTGCCCGTGCAGGATCGGCCATGACTGCAGAGATCGGAACCATGCAGGTGACTGAGCAGATAGATGCACTCACGGTTATGGCGGTAAACCCATACCAGTATCTAATCATCCCCAGGATCTGTGCTGCGATTATCATGATGCCGATGCTTACACTGCTTTTTGACAGCATAGGCATTGTCGGCTCCTATCTTGTCGGAGTCGAAATCCTTCATATCGATAAAGGGATCTTCATGGCAAGGATCGTGGAGTATGTATCTTACAGCGATCTCTTTTCCGGTCTGATCAAGGCTGCATTTTTCGGTGCCATTCTCTCCATTGTCGGCTGCTACAAAGGATTCTCAACAACCGGAGGTGCGGAAGGGGTTGGAAAGTCAACTACCTATTCCGTTGTTATTTCTTCGGTCAGCATCCTGATTGCAGACTACTTCCTCACAGCCATCCTGTACTAGGAATGCCTTTATTTGTCTGGAAACCGCCCTATTATATCATGCTGTCTGTATTGTCATAACAACCGCATTTACCGGGCATTCTCCCGCACAGAAACCGCACCCTATACAAGCCTTCTCTTCCTTGATATATGGACGGCCGTGAGGATCCTTTTTCCTGTCCGTTGGTTCTGACAATGCAAGGCAGCTTACCGGACACGCATCTATACAGATATTGCAGGACATGCATATTTTGAGGTCAAACAGGGGTTTGCTCCACTGTGATCGTTTGACCATCACACATTGTTTTCCAAACTGATCGAGCACGGCATTCTTAGGGCACACCCTTCCGCAAACACCACATTCTATGCAAAGCGATTCATCAATAATATGAGGTTCTTTCTTCTCGCCTTCAATCGCTTCTACTGGGCATATCCTTTTGCATGCGCCGCAACCATTACATGCATCTGTTATTTTATATGACATCTTATCCCTCCTGGCATGTAGTAGTCTACTGGGCTTCAATGCCGAGTCTTTTCAATGTCCCGTCCGACGGCTTGCCTGTATCTTCATCCCAGCCGAACTGTTCCCAGTAATCTTTCATCATCTTATCGATATTCACTTCTCTTGCCTTGTTGGCTCCTATTGCCTGCGGCGGTATCCCCAGTGCCCTGTTGCTGAGCTTGTTCGCCCTGGGATCGATCCCATGCCTGATATTGAAGGCCTGCTTGAGGGTCTGGATGCGTTCCCCGATCTCCATATATTCTTCAGGTGTTCTGTTCCACCCGGTTGCAGCGTTTAACCAGTCAAAGGTCGGTGTCCTTTTTATCCCGATAAAGGTTCCGAACATGCACAGGCCTGAACCATTGACCACATTCATATATTTACTGCATGCTGCAGCCTGCTTTGCCTGATCGATACTCGCCCTATATTTTTTGTTTTTATGGTAGATCTCGAAAGGCCACAGCCTCGGCAGTCCTTTGACCTTTTTCCAGAGCTGAAACATCTCATAGTAAAGACCTGATCCAATCGTATGTCTTCCCGGTGTCGGCTCCACAGAGTAATGCAGGCCGAATCCGGGGTCCTGCCTTCCATCATGCATGGCCGGCTCCTGCCCTCCTGCGTGAACCGTATACTTCTGCGACCCTCTTCCTATCTTTTCAGCAGCGACCTTTGAACCGTCAGCAAGGACATCCCCGAACCCGTCACGATTTATCATCTTGTGGATGAGGGCGATCATGGCATCTGTATTCCCCCAGGTAAGCTCGAGGCCGTCCGTATCCTCGCTTGTAAGAATGCCGTTTTCATAACACTCTATGGCAAAGGCAACGGTAGCCCCAGCCGAGATCGTATCCATTCCGGCCCGGTTGAGGAGTTCATTCAGATAGAAAAGGCTGTCGGAATCCTCATTCATGCACAATCCCCCGATAGCGAGCACGGATTCATATTCGGGCTTGTGTGTCTCTGAGTATTTGCCTGTCATGGAGCAGATACCGCCACATCCAAGAGGACAGGAATAACAATGGTACTTGATCATCTCATGATCCTTTACCATATCAGGATCAGCTGATTTCGATCTTTTCATTGGCCAGTCCACAGAACTGCCTTTCCAGTTCTTAACCGGTGCATCGCCCCACTCCGGAGACATCTGATTCATACCTCCGGTACCCCATTTCCTGAGGATCATCTTGTAGACCATGCCATCCATTGCCATTGCCGTCGGTAATATCCGTAGCAATGCGCCAAGCAGACCCATGCCGACACTCGGACCCAGCGGAAGCTGGAACTGAACCCATCTGTTGCACATTGCACTGAGCTTATTTACCTTTTCACGGTTGAACGGCCTGATCCGTTTATGGCCGTCCAGAACCACACCCTTGAGTTTCTTCGACCCCATAACCGCACCGAGTCCGGATCTTGCGGCGAGCCTTCCTCTGTCATTACATATGCCGGAAATGAGAGAAAGCCTTTCTCCTGCCGGACCGATAACAGCTGCCCTGGCGCCGGGGCCAGCCTCTTTGAGCAGCACCCCCTCGGCCTCGACAGCGTCCATGCCCCAGACCCCGGATGCATCTCTCAACTCGGCCTTTTTATCGTTTACATACAGATATACCGGCTTCTTGCTGATGCCCGTGAAGAAGATGCCGTCATAACCGCAGCGTTTTATTGCAGGAGAGAACGTGCCTCCGCAGTTGGCATCCCCCCACCCGCCGGTAAGGGGCGACTTTCCGACTACCATCCATCGCCCGGCAAACAGAGAACCCGTGCCTGTCAACAGACCTGAAACAAACCCGAGGATATTGTCAGGACCCAGAGGATCTGCCCCCTGAGGAATTCTGTTGTAGAGTATGTGTGAAGCAAGGCCAAGACCAGACAGATACTGCTCATACACTTTCTCAGGCACCTGCTCCTCGCGGATCTCATTTTTGCCGAGATCCACCAGCAGTATCTTTCCCATGTATCCTCTGTTCATATCATCCTCCCTTATCAGGATTGATCTCTCTATTCGTAACTTCAGGG
>JAFGTK010000199.1 GCA_016934135.1 Deltaproteobacteria bacterium
ATATGATCACGGTTATATATTGAATGCAGATGATCAGAATCTACGGCCGCCCTTTGGTCCTGACTTGCCGCCGCCCTGTCCTCCTCTTCCGCCTCCGAAGCCTCCTCTGCCGTTGCGACCCTCGGGGCGTGGGCGGGCCTCATTCACGTTGAGCGCTCTTCCTTTCAGTTCTTTTCCGTTCATGCCTTCGATTGCAGCCTGCCCTTCGGATTTAGAGGCCATCTCCACAAATCCAAATCCCTTGGACTGACCGCTGAACTTGTCTTTTATAATGGCAACGGATTCAGTCTGCCCGAATTGTTCGAAAGCCATCCGTAAGTCATCTTCGGTGACTTCGTACGATAAATTTCCTACATAGATCTTCATCCCGATCTCCTTTTGTATTAAGTAAAATCTTTTCTAATCGCCTGACGGAATTATCAACGGCAAGGGAGCCGAGTCTGATGATGAAAAATGTAAGATATCCCTTTCATCAATGATACGGTTTTCTATGCCATCAAACCACCTATTACCAATTATAATATCCTTACCATACTTCAACAATATACCACCATGCATTCTTATTTTATTTTTCAAAACAGAGCGGAAAGAAGACTCGAAAACGGATTAAAAGATTTATAAGGGTGTTTGTCTGAGTAAGACATTACGGAACTGAACTGCATCAGAGATGCATGTCGGGAACGACTTGAGAAGAAAACAGAAATTCCTCAGGGCAGTATGCCCTTTCACATTCGGCCGAAGGTGCAAGAATACCCCAAATACAATCAGGTGACCTGTCAGGTCAGATAAAACGTGTTGTTTTAGGGGGCTTCTTGCTTGTCTCCTGCTGAGTCTCTTGAGAGGCCACCTTGTCCCTGATAGAAAGGTCTTTTGTGAAGTCAGGGCAGTAAACACTGTCTCCCTGCATGAACTTCTTCTTGCAGTCCCTTCTCCAGGCACAAATAGGACATAAATTTCTATCCATTGACATATGATGTAATAATAAAGCGTAGTAAGGCAAAGTCAATATTTTGAAAAACATAGCAGATATTTTTTATTCAGATGCCCGGGCAGCCGCATTGAAAAGATATACATACCTTCTATATTCAGGGAGATGAGTTGTGCTATGTAAAAGCCTGAAACTTATATATTGAAATACGGCTGAAAAAGAGATCTAATCCTGGCACAGCAGTGTTATCATTGTACCGACAATACGCAGTGACCAGGGAAAAGGAATAATAACCATGAAAAATATAGACAGATTTGTACATTATTTTATTCTGTGCGTGCTTGTATGGACATTCATGCCTGCATCACCGGTTTCTGCCCTGACCTTCTGCCCCCTTGATCAGGAAGAAGTCATACAGGCATCACAGGCTGTAAACGCAGGGAAATACCCCAATGCCGAGGTGGTGTTTGTAGACCAGCAGACATGGGTCCACTACGCACAGGACGGAACCTTTGTCCAGTGGTACGAATCATATGTAAAGATCCTGACTGAAAAGGGCAGACGCAGGTACACCAGTGTAACCTCATCTTTCACCATCCCGTACAACACCACCATGTTTACGGTTGTCGAAGTCTTAAGAAGTGACGGAACCATAATAAAGATTGATATTGCCGAAAACAGCCGCGAGATGGTGGAACAGTCGCAGATGGAATCCAACATCTATAATCCCAACGACAGGCTTATCCGGGTCACCATCCCCGAAGTGCATATCGGCGATGTGGTGCACTTCATCATGTTCGATGAGTTTTCAAAGGCCCGCATGCCCGATACCTTCAGTGATTATGTTCCGATGGAGGGCACAGACCCTATTGCGCGTTCGGTGTATACAATTGTTGCGCCAAAGGCCAGACCCCTGAAAAGTATTGCACTGAAGTCCGAGATTCCGGGCACGATAACCACAGAAATTAACGAAGCCGGAGAAGAGATCGTGTATACCTGGGTGGCAAAAGATGTGCCGCGGGCATACACGGAACCCCGTATGCCCAAACTCTATACCCAGGCCCAGCGTCTTCTGGTAAGTACTATCCCTGACTGGGGAACCGTATCCAGGTGGTACTGGAACCTGTCTGAACCTCACATGGAAAAGACGACCCCTGAGATGAAGAAAACCGTTCATGATCTTGTCCGGGGGATCGATGACCCAGATAAGAGGATTGAGAAGATATTCAGATGGGTGTCGCAGGAAATCCGGTATCTGGGGATCACTGCCGAAACCGAAGCTCCCGGATACGAACCCCACCGGGTTGACATGACCTTTGAGCGGAGGGCCGGAGTCTGCCGGGATAAGGCGGCACTGCTGGTCAGTATGCTGCGGCTTGCAGGGTTCGAAGCATTCCCGGTCCTGATTATGAACGGACCGAAAAAGGACCCTGAAGTACCTCAGCCTTATTTTAATCATGCCATATCCTGCGTGCGGAAGAAAGACGGCACCTATACGCTGATGGATGCCACTGATGAAAGCACCAAAGAGCTTTTCCCTGCATATCTGAATAACCAGAGTTATCTTGTCGCAACACCGCAGGGTGAGACCTTGCTCACCAGCGAGGTTGCCCCGCCAGAGAAAAATATGATGCATATCGAGACAAAAGGTTCCCTGGATGAGCAGGGAAACCTCAAAGCAAGTTCTGTTCTTCAATTCTACGGCATCAATGACAATGCATACAGGGGTTACTTTTCCCGTCTGTCTGCAGAGGAAAGGCGGCAGTTCTTCGAACGGATAATCAAGAAGATTGCACCTGGAAGCACGCTTGCGGAATATGAGATAACGCCGGGGAACATGCTGGATACAACCACGAGCCTTAAGGCCGGGATCAGCTTCGAGGTGCAGGACTTTGCCATACCCGGCAAAGATATGGTCATGCTTCCTGTGGTCAGACTGGGAGGGAGTATCGGGATCGTGAATTTCCTGACTGGAGATATGGGGCTTGTTGAGCGGAAATATCCCTATGTCACAGATGTGGCCTGCGGTGTTGAGGAGTCTTTCCAGCTCGATCTGAAAGGCTTTGTCGGCGAGCCTGCAAGTCTGCCGGAGTTTGAAACAGCCCAGACAACCGGGGCTCTCTGGAAGCTGGACATTTCTGTCAAGGATCATGTTCTGATAAGCAACAACACCTTTGCAATGAAGCTTCCCGAATATTCTCCGAAGGAATATCTCGATCTCAAGCAGACACTGATAAAGATCGAGGCGGATGAGAAAAGGATGCCGGTTTTCACCCTGGCCCAGGGTGTTGCCGGTCCGGGTGAACATCCCTGGTATGCCCCTTACGATCCTGATGCAGTAATACTCGACGAACTGGCTGAATTCGATGTGAAAGACTCCTCGACCTGGACCGAGACCAGGCATGTGAAGATGAAGGTTCTCACCTATGCCGGGAAAAAGCACTACAGCGATCTGTATGTCCGGTATAATCCTTCATGGGAAGAGGTGGAGATCGTAAACGCTGTCGTCACTTCAGCGGATGGACAGACAAAGACCATTGAAAAAAAGGAGATGAATACCATGGATGCTCCGTGGGCTGCCGATGCACCCAGGTATCCTTCATCCAAGATCCTTGTTGTGAGTCTGCCGGGAGTGGAACAGGGCAGCATTATAGAGTATACAATCAAACGAAACAAGACCGGCAGGGAGTTTTTCTCCATACATGACGGTTTTATCTCTTCTGACCTTGCACGAATCGAAAATCCCCGTAACAATTCCAACCAGGTATTAAGTATAGACGGGGTGTTCAGATATCATGAGCCGGTTGAGTCAAAGACGCTTCGCATAAGGGCGCCAAAGGATCTGGAACTCATCATGTCCGGCCTTGATGCCGAGGAAAAATCCTTCATTCCCGATACATGCCCCGGCCCTGCGCAGATAAACAGGCGTGTGCTCAGCAGTGACGGAAGCGTTGTCTACGAATTTACCTCTTCGCGCATCGCTGCGGTAACACAAGAGGACAATCTGCCTCCCTGGTACAGCTTCAACCCTGTAATCTTTGCCTCTTCAGGAGACTGGAAGACCTATTGCAGGGACCTCTACAGGATATTCATTGATGCGGCATCATCTGATGATAAGACCGGTGCAAAGGCCCTGGAACTTGTTGCGGGGACTGATGATGCATTGGAGAAGATCAGGATTATCCGCGACTTTGCAGCAAAAAACCTCAGATTTGTCGAAACAGGGTTCGGAGAGATCCCGCCTTCATATATCGGTTCTGCAGACAGGGTACTCAAAGACGGCTATGGAAACTCGGCTGACCGTGCGGTTGTGATATTTGCCATGCTCCGTTCAATAGGTTTTGCACCTGAATTCATCCTGGCCTCTCGAATCCCTGCTGTCCAGAGCATACAGGCCCCACTGTTTCGATATCCGTCCCACCAGTGGTTCGGCGAGGTCCTGGTCCGGGTGGAATCGGGCGGCAGTTATGTTTATCTGAATGATACCGACCAGTACGCCCATTTGGGCACAGTGAAGAACGACGGTCATACAGGTCTTGTGTTGAAATCAGGGAAATTCGAGATTATCCGGAGTTTTTCCAAGGATCTGGAAACCCGTACCGATGTTACTGTATCCATTGGCCTTTCACAGGACGGTGATGTGGTAATGAAGAAGTCCACCATGTTCTACGGCCAGGACTTTGCATCATTCAAAAAGAGATTCAGCGAGATGCCCCCTGAGGAACGGGACAGATACCATCAGAAACTTGTTTCTTCTGTGAGCCAGGCAGCAAGGCCGGATGGCGGATTGACGACCGATTATGATTCATATCCCGGGTTAGAGGAATTCTCAATCAGCGCAGGATCCTATGCAATAAGACAGGGCAGTTATCTCTATCTCGATCTGCCGGGACTGATCAGTACACTGCGGGGTGTCGGCAATGATACCAGAAAAAACCCACTGTATTCTCCCTCCATGAAGAAAGGAACGGTTACCATCGATGTGGTTCTGCCGGAAAGGGTGAAAGGCATCCAGCTCATGCCCCCTGAAAGGATGAACCTCTCTCCAGGCCGCATGGGAGAGCTGGATCTTGAAACAAGGCTTGTTTATGATCAAGAGGGACTGAGCCCTGCAGGGATAGTTGTGCGAGAGGATATCCGGTTCGATCCGGCAGTAATCCTGCCCGAGGAATATCCCCAGCTTCTCGATGTTCAGCGGACCCTTTCCCGTCCGGGATCACGGATGATCGTGCTGGAGATGGAAT
>JAFGTK010000200.1 GCA_016934135.1 Deltaproteobacteria bacterium
AAGCTGAAATTTGCGGATAGTACGGGAACGCGTGTATTGATCCTCGGTGACGGGGAGAATGCAAAGTTTCTGTTCCAGCAGATGCGTTCCGGCGGATATCCGGTAATCTTTGAAGGATATATCGGGAGAAACAACTGGGATCTTCCTTCAAAATGTCTGGGTGATGTAACGGAACTGTATACAATTACCAAGGATATCGACCCCGACATACTGGTTGTTGCACCAGACGGATGGAGGGGGACACTGCCCATTGATGATCTTCTGCACATAAAACTCGCATCATGCGATGTAATAGATGCCCCTACCTTTTATGAGAATGTAACAGGAAGAATACTGGTGGAGGAGATTCGTCCCAGTTCCATCATCTTTACCCGCGGTTTTTTGAGTTCGCCGTTTCAGGATGTGATAAAGCGGGGGTTCGATATCTTTTTTGCCCTTATCGGTCTGATATTGTCTTCGCCGATCATGCTCTTGACTGCAATTGTCATTCGACTGGAATCACCGGGGCCCATATTCTATCTCCAGCACAGGGTAGGAAAAGACGGCAAAGACTTCAAGGTGATCAAATTCAGGTCAATGAGGCAGGATGCCGAGAAGGCAGGCCCTCAATGGGCCAGTGAAAATGATCCCCGCGTCACCCGTGTGGGCAGGATTATTCGGAAACTTCGCATCGATGAACTTCCACAGTTTATCAATGTTATCAAAAACGATATGAGTTTTGTAGGTCCGAGGCCGGAGAGAAGATTTTTTGTGGACCAGCTTGAAAAGGTGATCCCGTTTTATGCCCTGAGAATGCATGCAAAACCGGGAATAACAGGCTGGGCGCAAATCAACTATCCCTACGGCGATACTATTGAAGACGCAAAAGAGAAGCTCAAATATGAGCTTTACTATATGAAACACCGGTCTTTATGGCTTGATCTCGTGATCATATTCCAGACCATCAAGGTTACTGTCAAGGCAAGAGGAGCTCAATGATGGACAGGCACTGGAAAAGTGAAGTGCCGGAATACTGTGGAAACCGAACAAACTCACCTAAAATGTAAGGCCTGTTCCCTGAACGGACCGATGGGGCATCGGCCCCTACACATTGTTACTTTTACCCATGTACTGACCTATTCATTGTCCGCTTTTCAACTTAAAACCTTAAACCTCATACCCTGTACCTTTGTTATTACAGTGCACTGAGTATTACCGGACCGTCCCTGGTAATAGCTATAGTATCTTCAAAATGGGCTGAAAGCGAGCCGTCGGAACTGACAGCTGTCCATCCGTCGGCAAGAATCACAACCCTCCACGAGCCCTGATTTACCATGGGCTCTATGGCAAAGGTCATTCCTTCTTCAAGAACAGGGCCATTACCCTTTTTGCCGAAGTTTGGTATCTGCGGGTCTTCATGAAGGCCTTTTCCGATTCCGTGACCCACAAAATCCCTCACAACATTAAACCCTTGTGATTCTACAACCTGCTGGATTGCGCATGAGATGTCCGAGAGCCGGTTGCCCGGATATGCCTGACTTATGCCTGCTGCCAGGGCCTTTTCAGTGGTATCCATCAGTCTCAGGGCCTGCTTTGATACGATGCCGACGGTAAAGGTTCTGGCTGCATCAGAGTAGAAACCTTCAAACAGGGCTCCCACGTCGATACTTACAATATCGCCTGAACACAATCTTCTCGTGCCGGGAATGCCATGTACCACCTCTTCGTTAACCGAGGTGCACAGCGTTGAGGGGAATCCCCGGTATCCCTTGAATGCAGGCACGGCATTGTGAGAGCGGATGAAGAGTTCTGCCTCGCTGTCGAGTTCCGCTGTTGTAATGCCCGGCTGAACCATAGGCCTTAAGTGCTCGAAAAGGTGTGCCAGTATGCGGTTGGCTTCTCGCATCCTGTCAATCTCGTTGTTGTTCTTTAAAATGATCATCCATCCAATACCTTTTTAAGGGGATATTCGATTATACCTCTGGCCCCGGCCTTGAGAAGTTCCGGTATGAGGGTTCTTGACTGGGATTCATGGATGATGATCTCAAGTGAATACCAGTTTGCGTCGTGAAGGGGCGAGACGGTTGGAGAAGTGATAGCGGGCAGCATCTTGATAATGGCTTCAAGCTTGTCTTTTGGTGCATTCATCTTGAGACCTGCCATGCCTGTGGCCTGCAGTGCAGACTTGAGCATCATGGAGATCTGATTGATCTTTTCCCGTTTCTGGCTGTTGGCCCACGATGACTTGTTTGCAATGAGTTTTGTGTTCGTGACGAGCATTTCTTCTATAATCTTCAGGTTATGTGCCTTGATTGTGGATCCTGTTTCGGTCACCTCAACAATGGCATCGGCCAGACCGTCCACTACCTTGGCCTCTGTTGCTCCCCATGAGAACTCAACATCGACTGTAATATTTCTTTCCCTGAAATAGTTCCGTGTGAAATTTACCAGTTCAGTGGCTATCTTCTTGCCCTCGAGATCCTTGAGAGATTTTATGTCGGACCTTTCATCGACCGCCAGTACCCACTTCGCAGGCCTGTATGTCGCCTTTGAGTAGATAAGGTCTGCAACCTCAACCACATCCGAATTGTTTTCAAGGATCCAGTCTTTGCCGGTCAGGGCAATATCGAACAGCCCGGACTCGACATAACGGGATATCTCCTGCGCACGAACCAGCGCACAGTCAATGTCCGGGTCATCTATTGACGGGAAATAGCTTCTCGACGATGTCCTTATGCTCCACCCTGCATCCTTGAAAAGATCGATGGTCGAGCCCTGAAGGCTTCCTTTTGGAATGGCAAGACGTATCAGACTCATGACTTATACACCTCTTTCGGATCGAATACCTTCAGACCGTCTTCTATGACCCGGCCATCTTCTATCTTTTTGAAAAAACATGATCTGTACCCCATATGACATGCAGCACCGCCTATCTGTTCCACTTTCAGAACAAGCGTATCATTGTCACAGTCGATCCTGATCTCTTTGACCACCTGGACATTGCCGGATTCTTCGCCCTTTCTCCACAGTTTATTCCTGGACCGGCTGTAATAACAGGCCCTGCCGGTACGAAGTGTCTCATCGAAAGACTCTTCATTCATATACGCAAGCATGAGGATCTCTCCTGTTTTTGCGTCCTGTGCAATGGCCGGTACCAGCCCTCCCTGTTTTTTAAAATCAAGCAAACCTTTCATTATCATCCTCCTGGATGCTAGGGGCTTAACAATTTTTCTCCGGTGGTGTCAAGCAGCCATCTTGAGGTTTGTACAAAAATACACTTGCTGAGAAGATCTTATGGTTTATGAACACTTAAGCCCATCACGTCTTCCGCTGCCTCTTTCAGTAGTTCCGACAATGTTGGGTGCGGGTGATACAGGCGCAGGAAGTCTTCTGCCGTGAGTTCACGTTCGATTGCAAGAGATGCTGTGCTGATAAGTTCTGTTGCATGAGGTCCGACAATGGTAACACGCTCAATCTTCCCGAGAGCAGAACAGACAACATGGGCAAAACCGTCGTTTGCCTCCATAGTCCTTGCCCTGCCCAGTGCAGAGACCGGGAACATGCCGTGTTTGATATCTGCACGATCAAGCTCATCAAGGCTTTTCCCAACTGAGGCGATCTCCGGATTGGTAAAGATGATCGACGGAATATTGCGGTAGCTTATCTTCCGGTTGCCGCCGGTGATGTGATCGACAGCGATCTCAGCCTCTTTGCTTGCCACATAGGCGTACATATATTCCCCTGTAACATCGCCTATCGCATACACACAGCTCATGGAGGTCTGCATGAAATGGTCTGTCTGTATGCCCCCTGAACTGTTTAAGCTGACAGCTGATGATTTAATCCCGAGTGGTATAACAGGCGCTCTTCCGATGCACAGGAGTATCTTTTCACTGACAAGCGCTTCATTGCCCTCAGATGATTCAACAGTTATGCGATACGGACCCTCGCCTTGAATATCAGTGACCCTGGATGATGTGTATATCTTTATGGTACGGGAGTTCCTTTTCAGGAAGTCAGACACGTCAGGGTCTTCAAAGGGGAGGATCCTCTCCATTGCTTCGACGACAGTCACCTTTGTGCCAAGCGTACTGAAGATATGGGCCATTTCCATGCCGATTACACCTCCTCCGACAATGGTGAGGGAATCGGGAAGTTCTGTAATATCGAAAAGCATATCACTGGTCCACATGCCGGGGACGTCAAAGAGTGCAGGAATTTTAGGCCTTGATCCGGATGCAATGATAATGTTCCGGCTCGGCAGGAATTGATCACCCACTTTTACCTTTCCCTGACCTGAAAACTCCGCTGTATCGGGAAAGATGTCTACATCGGCACTGCCGAGAAGATGCTCAATGCCTTTTACCAGGCGGGAAACGATCCTTGTTTTTCTCTTGTTCAAAGAAGCAAGCGTCAGTACCGGCTTGTCTGCAACGATACCGAATCGTGAAGCAGTCTTGATCCTGCTGTAAAGGTTAATACTTTCTATATAAGTTTTTGTGGGTATGCATCCGGTGTTTGTACATGTCCCGCCAAGGCTTGATCCTTCGGCAATACCTACACGAAGCCCCTTTTTTGAAGCAAGCAGTGCAGCGGTATACCCTCCAGGCCCTGCACCTATGACGAACAGGTCATACATGATTATCCTTTCAATCAGAAGATTCCCTACAACTCACTGTGGGGATACATTTAGCTTGCTGCGAGGTACTTCATTTCTTTTCTTTCTTGTTTGGTATAGGATAATATCTGTCAACATAATTATGCTTGAATGCACCAAGGGCCTCTCTGTGTATCATCAACATTTCCCTTCTGTTCAGGGCCTTTTTCCGGAGGGAATTAAAGGAATCAACCATGGCATTGTATTTATTGATATCGCTTATGGATTCCAGTTCTTCTTCAATCTTATGCAACTCATCGAGCACATCTTCCAGTTTATCCCCGGTATGTCCCAAGGCCTTTGCCATTTCCTCGATGATCTCTTGCTGGGTTTTATCAACACTGTCTTTACCCATAAAAATCCTCTATAGCATATAAGGTAGGGGTATGAAAGATCTATAAGGAACGGATATATGTAAACAAAGCTCAGGAGTTCCTCGCATATCCTTATGATAAATATCGGATATTGAATAAACTATGCATTGTGCAGATAAAGATAAGTGAGGTAAAATCCGATATACCAACATAAGTGGGGGCCTTTTTGATGAATGAAGTATTTATTGGGAAAGACATAGATACTCAGATAAGTTGTCTTGGCAATCCCGGGATATATTCACCGGTAAAATCGACCAAGATATTTATCGATGATACCGAGAAGGTTCTGATCGATACTACGCTGAAATCTATTCTGGAGTATTCAAAAAAGAAAAAGGACCTGCCGTATTTTGAGCGTGCAGGGGCGAGAAGAAAGATATTCTTTGATCCTTCGAAGACCAAATGCGGCGTGGTTACCTGCGGAGGGCTTTGTCCTGGTGTTAATGATGTAATACGTAATATCGTACTCGAACTGCACTATATGTATGGTGTGGAAAACATTTACGGCATACCGTATGG
>JAFGTK010000201.1 GCA_016934135.1 Deltaproteobacteria bacterium
CGCCGATCGCCTGTATGGTTTGTGCGAAGGCGTTCCACTCGCCGATGGCCTTCATGATCGAAGCGTCGCTCATGTCGACGCCGAAGTGCGACGAGAGATTGTCTGCGAGCAACCTGAGTTCTTCTGCCAGCCAGTCGATGGTGCTCCTGTTCACCTTGCGGGGCACATCCAGTACATGCGAAAATGCCGGTTTCTTGAGATACTCGAAGTTGTCAAAGAGTCTCTGCATGTGCGCGCATGACGGCACGAAGACCCACCCCTGTATCAGGTCATAGTGGCCGTCCATGGCAAATTCCAGGATGCTGCGTGTATAGGAACAGGTGAAATTGGACATATAGATGTCAGCGATCTCGGTTCCCGCAACCCCGCTGGCATGGATCCGCACCGGGAAGAGTCTGTCCGCCATGAGAAGGGCCTCGGGCACGAAGGCGCAGGAATACCCGATGGGTATGCGGCCGTCATCTGCCGCCTGCTCGACCAGACGGTTCTGCGGGTTTTCCAGAAGTTCATTGAACATGTTCATCTTGAAATCTCTCCTGCAGCAACTCAATTGATAAAAAACAATGTCGGGGATTTCCAGGATCTCTTCACGTCAATACATTCATCCGGGTGAGTATTTTTTCCACTACGGAAACCGCTGGCGAGGTGTCCGGAATCCCGGTGAGGGATTTCCCCCTGAAATCGAAATCGCGGATGTCGCTGTCTTCCAGAATACTCCCGTAGATCTCAAGGGTTGTCCGCTTCCTGATGTCCTCCACCTCGCATGCATCCCTGACCCTGTTAAGCACGAGCCCCATGCTCTTGAATTCCACTGCCTTGTTTTCATCTGCAACATGGACTATGGTGTTTGCCACGGAGATGCCCTTTACCGAGGTGTCGGATACCATGATCAGATGGTCCACGGTCTTCATGACGCGCCGGTTAATCTGCTCTATGCCGGCTTCACCGTCGATCAGAACTATGTCGAACTTTTCCGCCAGATCCCCTATGATATCCTTGAGCAGGCTGTTAACCCTGCAGTAACACCCCTCATCTTCGGGCCGGCCTATGGCCAGAAGGGCAAATCCGTCGCTTTCCTCAAGTGCATCGAAGAGTTCATAATCAAGGAGCTTGCCGGTGTCCTTGTTCCCCTTTGATTGGCCCGCCTTGATCTTCTCGATAAGATCCTTGCGTATGTCATCAACGGTCTTTTTCACCTGCACGCCCAGTGCGGTCGCGAGACCGACGGCCGGGTCCGCATCTATGGCGAGGATCTTCTTGCTGTTTTTCCGGGCAAGAAGCTTGACCATGAGCGCAGATACCGACGTCTTTCCCACGCCCCCCTTGCCGCACAGTGCCAATATCGTATTATCAGCCATGCACCACCTCTCTTTCTTTGTTCTGGAGTCTGTTCCTCATGTCTTTGAGCAGGTCCGCCTCATTGCAGACATCCTGGTATTCACACGACGTACAGTCGAAGTCGAATTCCTCAACCATCTTGTTCATGGCAGCTAGTATCCTCTGCGAGTCTTCGGTGATTCTCTTAAGCCTTGCAATATCATCCATGCAGGAGGTGAGGAAGATCACCTCGAAGGCATGTACATAAGATTTTTCGTGGAACAGTTTCATGAGTGCTGAACCGAGAACCTGTGCGGAGAAACCCTTGATTATGGCTTCAGAGCTGATCCGGCACCACTCCCTCATATACTGGGAGACAGCCCTGAGCATGAATCCCTTGAGGTCGAGCTGATACCGGATCAGTTCCATGTCCTGGTATCGTTCATAGGTGTTTTCCTCCGTGAATCCGCTCACACCCACAAGCACAATCTTTGCAAAAGGCAGGGATCTACCGTATGATTCCGATAGATCAGGACCGGCAAGGGTGATCAAGCCTTTCTCTATCAGATCGAGGTTTTCCGTCCACAGGATGCAGGATAGTGACTGCGTCTGAGGGCTTCCCAGTTCAAGCCCCATGTCTTCCTTTAATACAATGTTCCTGTTTCCACCTTCTGGCCAGGCTGACTTGTCCAGCGCGGTCCAGGTCCTTCTCTGCTGAAGGGTATGAACAAAGCGCTTTGTATCTTCAATCATGGTATCAAAGAGCTGCATGGTATTCAGGCTTTCTTGTTTCCGTTTGCGGCCTGGCGGGCAAAGAGAGCGGCACCGAGCGCACCCATTACCTGTGGATCTGCCTCCATCTTTCTGAGCTCGACACCAAGGGCATCTTTGAGCGCCTCGAACATGCCTTTATTCTTCGCGACACCGCCGGTCATTGTAATATTGGTTTCGAGTTCTATACCCTTTGCGAGAGACGCGACGCGATGTGCCATGGACCGGTGAAGACCGCTTATGATATCGGACAAATCCCTGCCATCGTTAATGAGAGATATGATCTCTGTCTCTGCAAAGACCACGCATTGATTGGAGATGTTCACAGGATTTTTCGCCTGAAGAGATATTTCGCCCATTTCCTCGAGTTCAACATCCAGTGCCCCGGCCATGATCTCGAGGAATCTGCCCGTGCCTGTGGCGCACTTGTCGTTGTATGCATAGCGGATCACGTTGCCGTTCTCATCGAGCCTGATGGCCTTGGCATCCTGTCCCCCGATGTCTATGACCATGCGTACATCGGGCATGACCCACTGGGCCCCCTTGCCGTGACAGGCAATTTCCGATTCGGAACCGTCCACGAACGTGACATGATTTCTCCCGTATCCGGTTGCCACACAGTACTCGATATCATCCGCGCTGATTCCGGCCTTTTTCAGGACCGCATCCATGACCTCTCTTGCCGATTCTTCCGGTTCGGGCTTTGCGAAGATGACGTGAGAGGCGAGGATGTCATCGTTACTCATAATCACCGCCTTAGCACTCAGAGAACCGATGTCACATCCTGCTACGATCATGTTATGCTCCCTCCATCTTTTTCTTTGCAAGTACCGCAGCCCCCAGAGCGCCTACGATCTGCGGGTCTGCTCTGAGCCTGCGGATATTCACGTTCAGCTGTTTTTCCAGGGCTGAGACCACACCGATGTTTTTGGCCACACCGCCGGTCATGCACACGTCCTTTTCGATCCCCACACTGCGGGCCAGGATCGCAACCCGGCCTGCCATTGCCTGGTTGACGGCAGAGGCGATATCGGCCTTGGACATGTTCGCATTGAGATGGTGGATTACCTCTGCCTGAGCCCATACCGTACAGGTGGATGCGAGCATGAGCGGGGACTTGGCCTGTCTTGATATCGTGCCCAGTTCGTCAAGGCTGATACCAAGAATCTTTGCCATGACTTCGAGAAACCGGCCAGTGCCGGCAGCACATTTATCGTTGGTGATGAATTTAACGATATTGCCGTCTTTATCCACTTTGATCGCTTTACAGTCCTGGCCTCCGATGTCGATGACCGTTCGAACCTGCGGCATGAGCCACTGTGCGCCTTTTGCATGGCAGGCAATTTCTGAAAAAGATTGTTTTACAAACGGGATCTTGTCTCGTCCGTACCCTGTTCCCACACAGAAACCGATGTCATCCATAGTGAGCCCGGCCTGAGACAGCGCAATCTCCATTACCTCCCGTGCCGATTCCTCGGGCCTGAATTTCGACTTGATCACTGCATGAGAGAGGATCTTCTTACTGTTGAGAATTACTGTTTTTGCGGTAAGTGAACCAACGTCACAGCCGGCGACAATCATGATCCTGACCTCCTTAATGATATGAATTCATTCATTTTGTCTGTTACAGCCCCCACGATGCAATACGGTCGTCAAAGGCGTCCGCATATACGAGGAGGGTAGGGATGCCCTGTTTTTCCAGGTCACGGGTAAGCAGCGTGACCATGCCCCGGGTATTTCTGCAGCCCATGGTTCCGATATAGACCACGAAATCGGTTTTGAGCAGACTGGCGGCAGACAGCGTATCTTCGAGCCACATGCATGGGGCATCGTAGGGACCTCGAATCTGTTTGACCAGAGGCATCCTCGATATCTGATCGGCCAGAGAATCGATCATCCCGTCCAGGGAGTGCGATCTGAGGCGGTAGGTTTCTTCTTCACGCCCCTGGGCATACACGGCCCCTTCCTGCCAGAAGGTAAAGAGGCGCGACCCCAGAAGGGCAATGTCATGCTTGTCCATCCAGTCCCAGAAACGCATGCTCGTGGTATAGTGGTCGATATAGCAGAACAGACCGCGCGCTTTTTCACAAGACGATGTTGTGCCTGATGCCTGATGTCTGACGTCTATAGCGTCATGCTGATGGTTGCTCCCTGATCGATCCTGTCGATATATAACCTTGTCCGTTCCCTGAGCACGCCCATGTCGGTCTTTCTCTCGATGAATTTCAGCGCCGGTATGGCATCGCCCCTGAAGAGGGTGAGTGCATCGATTGCCCGCTGCCTTTCCACGAGAACCCGGCTGCTGTCCATTGCCATGTCCCGCAGCACCTCGATTGCGAC
>JAFGTK010000202.1 GCA_016934135.1 Deltaproteobacteria bacterium
AAAGCGCCCGGATCTTTGGTGTTGACCCGAGTACTGTCTTTGCATGCTTTGCTGCAGCAAGGGCCTTCAACGGCATCTGGCAGGAAAGGTAGTCCTTGATGCAGGCTTCAAACATCATGTATGATTTTGCCGGCTCACCTTTCGATGCAGCCTGCTTAGCCTGTTTTAGAAGATTTTTCGGATTTTTCCCTTTCGGCATAGTATGTTTCATGAAAACCTCCTTTAATGTATATCAATTCAATCCATCTTCGCGTCCGCTACGCCGGACGAGAATCTTTGGTTCGATTCCCTGCAGTTTGCTTAAGGAACAGGGGCCAGGTCAAACCCTGGAGTTCATAACATTGATTGGAATTATCGGCATATCCTGTGGTCGCAGTATGACAGGGGTGCTGCAATATGTCTGGGTAGGGGTTTTCGTAGGTGTTATTGCATTCTCATATACTGCAAACAACAAGCTGCTGACTAATCCATACAAGTGTTCTTAATGTATTCTGCTATGGTAATGCTTGCTTTCCCGTCTCCGAAGGGATTTTCATGGTCAAATCCGGCCGACTGCATCATTTCCATAACAGTATGATAGATACATTCAGGATCCGTGCCGATAATTCTGTTAGCGCCGGCTTCCACTGTTTCCGGCCATTCCGTAGTGTCTCGAACAGTCACACACGGGGTTTTCAGCAGGAAGGCCTCCTTCTGCACCCCTCCGGAGTCGGTGACAATACAACTGGCATCTTTGATCATTGCAAGCATGTGAAGATAGCTTACCGGTTCAATGATGGTAATGCCTGTGCCCTGGTTTTTAAGTACTTCAGGATACAGATCTCTTGTTCTCGGGTGCATCGGAAATATAACCGGTATATCGCGGGCAATCATGTTGAGCCCTTCCCAGATGGCCATGAAACGTCCTGAGTTGTTGGTGTTCTCAGCGCGGTGTATAGTTGTGAGAATGAAAGGGGATGGGTAGGGCAGGTTTACGGATATCCGTGAAAACTCTATAAGGGCGTCATACATGACATCCCCGCTCAATATACCGTTAATACCTTCTGCCTTGAGCAGGTTCACGGCATTCTGTGTAGGACAGAAATGATGCTGTGAAATGTGGTCGGTGAGTATGCGGTTGATCTCTTCAGGCATGTTTCTGTCGAAACTGCGAACCCCTGCCTCCACATGACCTACCGGTACCCCGAGTTTGGCCGCGCACAGGGCTCCTGCGAGGGTTGAATTGGTATCGCCGTAAACCAGTAACAGAGAAGGTTTTTCCTTCATGAGTACTTTCTCGATTCCCTCAAGCATCAAAGCGGTCTGTCTTGCATGGCTTCCGGATCCGATACCAAGGTGGTACTCAGGGTCAGGCAGATTTAAGGTCTCAAAATGCATGTCAGACATAGTATAATCATAGTGCTGACCGGTATGCACAACCTTGTATGGGATCTCAGCCCCTTTAAAGGCCCTGATGACCGGTGATAGTTTGATGAACTGGGGACGTGCGCCGACAATATGTATGACCATAATAGGGTGTAATAATCCTCTACATTTTGATTACAATGCATTCTCTGTTGAGCTTGCTGGAAAGCTCTTTACAATACTGCTGCGCTGAGTCCTTTGTGGGGAAACTGCCCCATCTGACGGCAGACCAATTGCCTGTATTGACTACTTTGCACTGAAGATGTGTCTTTTCCTTGATGCTTTTCGCAAAAATCAGTGCCTGGTCATTGGATTTAAAGGACGCGATCTGAATGCTGTAATTGTTGTCGGCTGATGCTGCTGTATCGTCCTGGAGCAGGAGAATGTCCCAATAGGTGTATTCAAAAGCGCTTGCAGCGGTTTTGTTCGTCTTCTCTGTAATTTTTGTTGTCTTGTTCTCTCTGTCCTTGTCGATGAGGTTTGACCATTCACTGTGAAAAGGATCAAAAGAAAAGTCCGATTTTCCATTGACTGTAGAGAACAGAAGGCTTGCACCGGCTAGGATACTCAGGGAAAGAAAGAGCAAAGCGATATTCTTAACCAGAGACTGATTTTTCTGTTGTCTTTTCTTTGCCATAGGACCTTACATACTCTCTGGTGCATCAATGCCCATAAGAGCCAATGCATTTGCCAAAACCTGCCTCACCGCACTGATCAGTACCAACCTGGCCTTTGTCATCCGGCCGTCATCTGAAATAACCCTGCTCTTATTATAGAACCTATGAAAAGCAGTTGCAAGCTCAAGTAAATAAAATGCGATACGATGCGGTTCAAGATCTGCAGCGCAGCCTGTAACTACGTCCGGGTATGCTGCAATCACTTTGATAAGTTCCAGGTCTTCGCCATCGGCAAGGAGACCCAGAGCAGCTGTTTCCATATCCGGAGTCATGCCCTGTTCGGCAGCGTTTGCAAGTATCGAACAGATGCGTGCATGTGCATACTGGATATAATAGACAGGATTCTCATCGCTCTTCTTTTTTGCAAGATCGAGATCGAACACCAGCTGGGAATCACATCTGCGCATAAGGAAGAAATATCTGGCAACATCCTTTCCCACCTCGTCGATGATCTCTTTTAATGTGATAAACTCGCCGGATCTTGTCGACATCTGGACCGGTTTTCCCTGTCTTATTAGGGAGACGAGCTGAATGAGAAGGGCATGAAAGCACTCTTTATCCGCGCCGAGCGCCTCTATGGCAGCTTTCATTCTCGGCACATAACCGTGATGATCGGCCCCCCAGATGTCTATGATCTGCGTAAATCCTCTTTCAATCTTATCTTTGTGATAAGCTATATCCGGGGCAAAATAGGTAAGAGTTCCGTCCTGTTTTCTCAGCACCCGATCTTTCTCGTCTCCGAAATTGCTCGTCTTGAACCATAGGGCGCCCTCGTCTTCATAGCTGAGCCCTTTTTCTTTCATATAACCCAGCATGGCATCCACCTCGTTGTTTTCATACAAGGTCGATTCGCTGAAGAAATGATCAAAGCTTACATTGAAATCTTGAAGGTCATCTTTAATCTCCTCCAGGATGGCTCTCGATGCGAACTGTCTGCATATCTCGACGGCCTTTGATGTATCCTCTTTGAGCAGGCTCTCTCCGTGAATCTTTGAAAGGTCTGATGCAAGGTCCTTAATATAATCACCCTTATATCCCTGTTCGGGAAAGGAGATTTCGTTTCCGAACAGCTCCCGGTAGCGTGATAGAACCGAAAGGCCGAGGTTGTTCATCTGGTTGCCGACATCGTTTATATAGTATTCAGCCTCAACATCGAATCCTGCTGCAGACAGTATTCTGACCAGTGTGTCGCCCACTGCAGCACCTCTTCCATGGCCAATGTGAAGAGGTCCGGTTGGATTCGCACTGACAAATTCCACCTGAACCTTTTTCCCTCTTCCGAATGAGCTTGTTCCATACAACTCTTTCTGGTCATGGATATCATTCAATACGCTCGTCCACATAACGGGTTTAATATAGAAATTGATGAACCCCGGGCCTGCAATATCAATCCTCTCGATAATATCGCCCATTGCCTCCATCTTTTCTTTTATAGCCTTGGCAATCTCACGGGGAGGCTTCTTGATCTTGGATGCCATGGTCATGGCAAGGTTCGATGCAAAATCTCCGAACTCCTTGTTGGGAGGTGTTGTAACAGTGATTGTATCCATATTGCACTCTGGAATACGCTCTGCTTGTACAAGTTCTTCTATGGTTTGCTTTAGAAGAGATATTATCTTTTCCTTCATGCCAGCTCCTCGTGATTTGATGGTAACAATTACCGGTTCCAGTTCAGATGCACTGAAGTTAATAACAAATCGTGATTATTTGTCCAGTGATTTCCAAAGATCCTGCTGCTTATCTCAAATGAGTTGGAAGTTTGTATATTGACATCATAAAGGAGAGCATCTATAAAAAATGTTGTTAGCAGACAAGGTTGTTGAGTGCTAAATCAAGGTATGAAGAATATGTTGACAGTTCGAGATAAAGGCATACTGGATGCGATCATACAGGAATACGTGTCCACCGGCGAGCCGGTCGGGTCGAGGATTATTGCACGCAAATACATGTTGACGATATCGCCGGCAACAGTGAGAAACGTGATGGCTGACCTCGAAGAGATGGGATTCATCTATCAGCCCCATGTATCTGCAGGAAGGGTGCCCACTTCGGAAGGGTTTCGTTATTATCTGAATGATATCATGGAATTAAAGGCGCTTCCAAGAGGCGAAAAGACAATGATTTCACGGCATATGGCAAAGAACCTGGGTGGAGTGAAAGATACCCTTCGCGAGGCATCCTTTCTTCTGTCTCACATATCCCGGAATGCATCCATTATTATCCTGCCTAAACTGAACACCTTCTTTTTCAAGCATATAGACTTCGTCAGGCTGGATGATACCAGGGTTCTGGTGATACTGGTTAGCAAGGCCGGGATGGTGTACAATCATATTGTCTATGGAGAAGATATAGCCCAGGATCAGTTGAGTGCATATGCGAATTACCTGAACGATTCATATGCAGACCTTACCATTCAGGAAATGAGAGATATGCTCGTCAAGAAAATGTCGAGTGAAAAGGCCAGATTCGACTCCCTTGTGAAGCAGGCCATCAATCTCGGAATGACTGCCCTTGAAGGTGTTGAAGACAGGCCTGACATTTATATCCAGGGCAAAGAAAGTGTGTTCAATGCCCCTGAGCTGGCCAATCTTGAAAGGCTCAGAGATATCTTAAGTGCTTTTGAAGACAAGGGCAGGATCGTACGTATTCTTAACCGGGTGCTTGAGGATCCGGGGGTCAAGGTACTGCTTGGAGAAGATATGGAGCATATAGGAATGGATGATTTCAGCATGGTTGCCAGCGGTTATTGCAGGGGAAATGTTCCTGTTGGCTCACTGGGTGTAATAGGGCCGATTCGGATGGATTATTCAAGGGTCATACCGCTGGTTGGATATATGGCACAGATTCTGAGCGAACTGTTGGAGGATTTATAGGATGAACGAGGAAAAACAAAACGTATTTTCACAACACGATGAGATTGAAGAAGAAACAACGGAACCGATCCAAACTGTAGAAGAATCACCACAAGAGGAGATACAACCAGAAGATGAGTTTCTGTCATTAAAGAAGCAGGCAGAGGAATTCAAGGATAAATATCTCAGGGCCCATGCCGAGATGGACAACATGAAAAAAAGGATGGACCGGGAAAGAAAGGACATCATAAAGTACGGGACAGAAAAGCTCCTGAGGGATCTGCTTTTAGTTTATGATGCAATCGAGAAATCCATATCCATGGCTCTTGAACTGCATCCTGATGACGAAGATTTCATTCATGGATTACGTATGACAGAGAAATTATTTCTTGAAACCTTGAAAAGGAATAATGTGGAACCTATAGAAACTGAAAATATGCCGTTTGATCCGAACTATCATGAGGCTATGATGCAGGTGAGCAAGCCTGATATTGTGCAGGGTATGGTGGTAGACGAGATCGAAAAAGGATTTATGGTGCATGACAGGGTTTTGAGACCAGCTAAGGTTACAGTTTCAGGCTGACAGGAGAAAATTACAAGGAGGAATATAAACATGGGTAAGATTTTAGGAATTGATCTTGGTACTACCAATTCCTGCATGGCTATCATGGAAGCCGGTGAACCAAAGGTTATTGCAAATGTCGAAGGCCAGCGAACAACACCGTCAGTCGTCGCCTTTACAAGCAGCGGCGAAAGGCTTGTAGGGCAGGTTGCCAGGCGCCAGGCCATCACGAATTCAGAGAATACCTTGCATGCCATCAAGCGTCTTATCGGGCGGAAGTTTGAAGACGCTGAGGTACAGAAGGACAAGGATATCATGCCGTTCAAGATCGTCAGAGCTGATAATGGCGATGCCGCGATAAATGTAGACAACCGTAAATATGCGTCACCAGAGATCTCTGCAATGGTCCTGCAGAAGCTAAAGATGGATGCAGAGGCTTATCTCGGAGAAAAGATAGAGGAAGCGGTCATCACGGTCCCTGCATATTTTAATGATTCACAGAGGCAGGCAACAAAAGATGCGGGAAGGATAGCGGGTTTTGACGTAAAGAGGATCATCAATGAACCTACCGCGGCCGCGTTGGCTTACGGGCTCGACAGTAAGAAGGAAGAAAAGGTTGCAGTGTTCGACCTTGGCGGCGGAACCTTTGACATATCGATCCTCGAGATCGGGGACGGTGTATTCGAGGTCAAGTCAACCAACGGTGATACCCACCTGGGCGGAGAAGATTTTGACAACAGGATTATCGACTTCCTTGTGAGCGAGTTCAAAAAGGAGACCGGCGTAGATTTAAGCAAGGACAGGATGGCTCTCCAGAGGCTCAAAGAGGGGGCAGAGAGGGCCAAGCACGAACTCTCGACCATGATGGAGACCGAGATCAACCTGCCGTTCATCACGGCAGACCAGTC
>JAFGTK010000203.1 GCA_016934135.1 Deltaproteobacteria bacterium
CTATGGTGGATTACTCCTTCGTCCGACGCAGATACCGCTGAAAATGCATATGAGAAGATCAACCAGTTTCTTCAGAGATCCCTTGTCTATGAGGCCGATGACTTTATCGATCTCGGGGATATTACATCCATCCCTGTTCAGGAACTCCTTGGAGCTGCTCTCTGGCAAATGCACAAGGCCCTCGACGATCCTTTAAAATCCGTGCTTAAAATGGCTCTTGTTGCCACGTTTCTTGAGCCGGGCGAGGATAACAGGCTCTTATGTGAAGTTATAAAGCAGCATGTTGCCCGTGCAAACATGGATGATATTATTGATCCATATCTTGAAGTTCTTTACAAGGTCGAAGACTACTATCGTTTAAAAGGTGATCTCAAAACTGTTGATCTGCTCAGGAAGTGTTTTTATCTGAAAGTCTCTCCGAATATCTCCATCAACGATCTGATAAACGTGGATAAGGGTGATAAAGCCGCTCTCATGACCGATATCATAAAGTCCTGGGGCTGGTCGATCAAGTATCTTAAAGATCTTAATGCATTCAATGAATGGGGTGTTGATAAATACAGAGAATTCGGCAATGAATTGCATGATTACCTGAAAAGGACAACCGTCCTACTTATCCGCAGGGCCAAGGCCTTCCTGGTGGATTCTTTGCTGGACCAGGATGTTGAGATGGAGATATTGAGGCGCAGGGTAGAGGCATTCTATGTGTCGAAAGACGGGAAGATCGATTGTGAGAAGAGGGTAAAGAAAAAAGAACCTGCTTATGAAGAACTCTTCTTTTCATATGCTAATAATCAGTGGTATTTAACGGGAAGTTCTGCAGAAGATGTAATGAGCGCTCCGATAATGATTTCATCCAGGATTGTGGAGATTATTGCATGGATTGTCTATAACAAGAGATATGATGCATCAACAGCCTTTCATATGAAACCCAATGCCTCCCGTGTAGTCCTTTCGGATATACAGTCTCTTCTGTGGGATATGAGCGCTCTCATACCCGATGCCAATTCTGCGGGGCTGGACAGGGATTCTCTCATGGATAACAAGTATATCAAACAGATGGTGTTTATCGGGAATATGGAGACACCGGATATCTTTAATACGATAAAAGAGGTGGATGTACTGTATATCAATTCATGGAACGAATTGTTCTTTGTCAATATGAAACCGGAAAACCTGGGCGCATGGATGGCAAAGATGCGCAACAACAGAACAAAGATCAGTATCTGGTTGCCCAGAGGGGGTAAGTCAAAGCATCTGATCAATAAGATTTACTCCCTGTTCAGATAATTTGTCACAGCGCGAACAAAGCTTCTGCTGAACATTCATATTCCGGAAAATCAGTGGAAAGGCAGATCTTGAAAAGGCATTGACTCGTCTCAGAAATGGCTATATCAATTTCTAGGGTTATTGTTCCATACCGTAATGCGCGTATATGCATTATACTGATAATAGACGCAGTGTGTTGAGGGGAATGTGGACAGTATTTCAGTTGGTATCTGCCAGATAAAACAGGGATATGATCCCGAAGAGAATCTGTCAAGAGCGCTTTCCCTGATAGATAAGGCATTCCTTAATGGCGCAGATGCAGCGGTTCTTCCAGAGATGTTCTTCACCCCTTATGAGCCGGTATCCATACGTGCCAGCGCATATCTTTCGCGCAGCGCTGTAGATGCATTAACAGAGTTGTCTGCACGATCGGGGAAATACATTATTGCAGGATCGATGCCCATGGAAGGAGACGGCAACCGTCATTTCAACAGATCCCTGGTTTTTGGTCCGGACGGTAATATAATCTATAAACATGACAAGGTGCACCTGTTTGATTGTTCTGCACCGGGTGGTCCAAGGGTAAGGGAATCAGAAGTAATCATGCCGGGTGACTCTTACGGGTCATTCGATACACCCTGGGGCAGGGCTTCGGTCATTATCTGCTATGATATCCGTTTCACACCCCTTGTACAGCTTCTTGCAGATCAGGATGTTCTCCTTCTATTCGTACCTGCGGCATTCTCTCTCGCTACTGGAAAAGCCCACTGGGAAATGCTCGTCAGAATGCGCTCGCTCGAGATTCAGGGCTTTGTCATCGGCATCCAGCCTGCATATAATCCGCAATTGAAATATGTTCCGTACGGGCATTCCTTGATTGCCTCACCATGGGGTGAAATTATCTGCGATGCAGGCCTTGAAGAAGGGGTGGAGGTCGTAAAACTTGATTTGAAACAGGCTCAGGAGATAAGGAGTAAATTCCCTCTTCTTGCCCATAGAAGAAAGGATCTCTACATGACATCGTGGCGGAGTAAGCCATGATAGAGATCCGGTCTTTAACGAAAACATTCAAGGGACAAAAGGTTCTGGATGATCTTTTTCTTAAGATCGGGCAGGGCAGGATAACGGTTATCATAGGCCCAACAGGAACCGGAAAGAGCGTTCTCTTAAAGCATATCCTGGGACTGATAAAGCCTGACCACGGAGAGATTCTTGTAGATGGAAAGGATATAAACCTCATGGACGAGGTCCGGCTTAATGAAGTACGTAAAAAGTTCGGGGTGTGTTTCCAGGATGCGGCATTATTCGATTCAATGAATGTAGGTGAAAATATAGGGTTCCCTTTTGCAATGCATACAGGACTGTCAAAAGAGGAGATCGACAAGGAGGTGGCAGCGCTTCTCAGAGAGGTAGGGCTAAGCGGTATTGAACAGAAGATGCCTTCGCAGCTTTCCGGGGGAATGAGGAAAAGGGTGGGGCTTGCGCGGGCGCTTGCAATGAATCCCCGGATCCTGCTTTTTGACGAGCCCACAACAGGTCTCGACCCGGTAATGACCTCTGCCATCAATGCCCTTATCCGGCAGGTTCAGGTAAAGACAAAGGCTACAAGCGTGGTTATCAGCCATGATATACAAGGAGCATTCGATCTGGCAGACCACATGGCAATGATCTTCAACGGTCAGATCGTGTTTGAGGGAGAGCCCGAGAGATTCAAACAGACACATGATCCTCTTGTCCGGCAATTTGTCGAGGGAAAGATAAAGGGACCGATCAATCCCATTGCATGAATGAGGCACTATGGCATGGAGAACTCTGCTTCCGGGTGCCTGACTGTAAGAACCGGGCAGGGCGACTTTTTCACAACCTTTTCCACAGTATGCCCGAACAGGACCTGTTTGAGCCCGGTACGTCCATGGGTGCCGATCACTATAAGGTCAGCCTTCTCTTTGCGTGCGAACTGGATTATTTCATAAAAAGGCACACCGTGGAGAATATATGTTCCGCATGGGGTTTCAGGCGGAATCAAGTTTCCTGACATTTCCTCCAGCCTTTTTACAGCATTTTCCTCGAATTCCAGATAAAGCTGTGGCAGAATGCTCGGACTGAGATTATATTCCGAGAATTCGGTGAAATCCTGAAGAACGTGGAGCAGATAGAGCCTGGCTTTGAAGAGCTTGTTCAGGTCCACAGCATAACTGAGAGCATAACGGGAAGATTCGCTGAAATCCGTGGGGATAATAATTTTTTCTATCATACTATAATAAGTAATGATATCCATAGACAGAGTCAATAGCTTCTCATATCTTGCCTTTATACAGACAACCGGATATATGTGGCCATATATGAGATTCCTGATCTGTGTTATGACCTTTTTTCTTTTCCTGGGATGTGCAGGTCTGTCTGTTCCAGAATCAAATCAATACCCTTTTCGTGCAGAATTTGAAGCTGTTGCTGTTGTCGATGGAGAAACCCTTCGAGTAAACGGGGCACTGTTTATTACATCGAGCACATCCGGTATTGCCGAAATATATGGTCCCTCAGGATTGAGCGTCTTCACGCTTCATATGCAGGAGGGGGAACTGAGCGTTCTCGATACCTGGGGAAGACAGCTGAACCGGTATTCCATACCACTGAAAGACATTATCGGGCTTATTGCAGGCACGCCCCCGCATGGCCTATATCTGTTCAAGAAAAAGTCCCAAGATTCCCTCAAGGTTACGTATACATGGGGATACCTGTTCCTGGGGAAAGATCAGCTACCGAAAGAGATTCATATACGGGGAGAGCCTTCGCTGGACGCTGTCTTTTCAATAGATGGTAATATCTTGACATTGCTGATTATCTACGGTTCTGATACACTGCATCTTTCAGTAGACATAAAAGAAGGTGGAAGGTGGCTTTTCTAAGATCATCCACCGGATAACGGGGGTTCCAGGCTTATATGATAGTAATGAAATGTACAACTTGCGGAAAGAAAGTGGTGTGGGATGATTTCCAGCCTCCGGATGTAAGGTGTCCCGGATGCGGAGAATATCTCAATGTCCATACTTCTCTGAAAAAGAATATTGAACTGAGGGAATATACACAGGGAAAAAAGATCCGGTATTGTTCCCATTGCAACGGCATTGTTTCCAGAAGATGGTTCATCAGGTGCCCTCACTGCAACTACTGGCTCTTCGGTCCGGCTTCTTTTCATGGGAACTGGCCTTTTATCCTGGGGCTTGCACTCATATATCTCATGTTTACGCTGTATTACGTGGTATATATCCGCTGAAAACAATGGCTGCTCCGATACATCCGGGCAGTCATGGAAGCCTCAGTCATGATCAGGCGTAGAAAATGAGCAATCAATTCATCTCTGCCGAGAAGATCAAGATGCTCGAAGACCGCATGAGGTGTTTGGGCATAGAGGAACGGGATATAGAAGAGAAGTTTATTCATTCACAGGGCAGAGGCGGGCAGAAAGTAAATAAATCATCAAGCTGTGTCTATCTCAAGCACCTTCCTACAGGGATAGAGGTAAAATGCCAGGAAGCGAGGTCTCAGGCTATGAACCGTTTCTTTGCCAGACGCATTCTCTCCGATAAGGTGGAAGAGGCACTCCATGGCAGCAAGTCCGGTTC
>JAFGTK010000204.1 GCA_016934135.1 Deltaproteobacteria bacterium
GGTATGTTGATATCGGTGTTTTTTTTGCAGACAACAGGAACCTGACTTCCTGTGCCAGAAATGAGAACGAGGGGATAAGGTATGTCCTGCAGGCGAGCAGGTATCTTATAAAAAGCAGAAAGTATTTTGAGTTGCCGCATCTGTTTCTCGATTCTGCTGCGCGATTCATAGGGTACAGGGTCGGTTCTCACTACAGGATATTCACCCCTCGAATAATGAAGACCCTTTCTATGAACAGGAATTACTGGGCCGATGCATAGATGGGATGCCAATGATGAGTATCCAGACTTCACTGTGTAAAATCTGCGGGAATGAAAATGGGAACATCTCCCATATTGCCCGGGAAATGATGTTCGGATCACATGAGGAATTTGAATATGTGGAATGCTCGCAGTGCGGATGCCTGTTTTTAAAAGATATACCTGATGATATGGGCCGGTATTACCCTTCCGGGTACTACTCCATGAACGTAAGCAACATTGATCTTTTCAAGTTCTATCTTGGTTCTTTCGCGGTGAGGTTCTACCTCTCCAACTCATTGGCGAGATCAATACTTTCTGAAAAGATAGATTTCAGCAAGTTTGAGTGGATGCTGGATATTGCTGTTAAAAAGAACGCACGAATTCTGGATGTTGGATGCGGAGCGGGGAAAATACTGCTTGTTATGAGGCATCTTGGCTATTCACACCTTATTGGTGCAGACCCATTCATAACCCACGATATCTCATATAACAATGGTGTCAGAATCCTGAAGAAAGAGCTTCCCGGTCTTGCCGGCCAGTTTGATCTCATCATGCTCCACCACTCATTCGAACATATGCCGGACCCGCTTCCAGCACTGCATGAGCTCAATCGTCTTTTAAGCCCCGGAGGGACCGTGGTGCTCAGAATCCCCTTAGCGCAGACGCATGCGTGGAGAACATATAAAACACACTGGGTGCAGCTCGATGCGCCGCGGCATCTCTGCCTGTACTCGGACAGGGCTGTAAAGATCCTCGCGGACAGTTCCGGGTTCAAGGTCGATAAGGTGCGATACGATTCATCAGGTTTTCAGTTCTGGGGGAGCGAGCAGTACGCACATAATATCCCCCTCATGGACAAACGTTCCTATAAGGTCAGTCCCAAAAGGTCCATATTCACTAATAAGGATATCCGGGAATTTAATAGTCATGCACGATGGCTCAATGAATGCTGCGATGGAGATCAGGCCTGCTTCTTTTTGAGCAAGGTACAGGCACCGGGAGACCGGTAATTATGATTGGCGTGCTGTCACATAGCGATAATGCCCGCAGCCTTTGTTGACTGGGTGTATCGTTAAAATATTACGATTTCAGTTTAAGCGGGAACATGGTATGTGATTATTAAAAGTGTTTGTGATTATATTAAGATAGATATGTAATCCTCAGAGGATAAAGGCGTCGAGATACATCATGGTAAAAGGATTCGTCAGGAAATCTTTTGTAGTTGCAGCCTTAATGATTCTTGATCTTCTGGGGATTATTTTCAGTTTTATACTGGCATATTATATCAGGTCCTGGCTGCTTGCAGATATGATTCATATTTTTCCGCCAATGGAACACGGTATTGATGTGTATCTTAAGATGTGGTCAATTTTGTCTTTCTGGCTGTTAATATTTGCATATGAAGGTCTTTACCCATCAATCGGCAAAGGATTCTGGGAAGAGACAAAAGGCATTCTCAAAGGCAACACGCTTACCTTTCTGATCCTGATTTTACTGACCTTCATAACTAAGACATCCATAGAGTTTTCCAGGCCGGTTATTATGTTGTCGTTTCTCCTCTCGGTTATCCTTGTTCCATTTATGCGGTTTCTCACTCGCTCTGTCCTGAGGAGAGCCGGACTATGGATGAAGGAAGTACTTATCGTCGGTTCCACAGATGCCGTGAGCCAGGTCCTGTGTAACCTGAAAAAGCATCCTGACTGGGGATTGAAGCCTGTCGGTGCTGTTTTGCAGGATGGAAAACAAACGGTTCTTTCGGGGATTCCCGTAGTGGGAAATCTTGAGCACATGGAGGATGTAAGAATTAATGCTCAGGAGGTAATTGTTGCGATGCCGCACCTGTCCCGTGAAAAACTTCTGGAAGTTGTGGAGAGTGCCTCTCGGATTTCCCCGGTTGTAAAGATGCTGCCGGATCTGTATGGGATCGCTTCTGTCGGAGTAAAGACATACGACCTGGACGGCATGCTGCTGTTGGAAATGGAAGACAGGCTCGCGTTGAAAAGAAATGCGGTAACTAAACGTGTCTTCGATATCCTGTGTTCCTTTATGGGGCTTGTTCTTCTCTCTCCGCTGTTTTTTCTCCTGGCTGCTCTGATAAAGCTGGACTCTAAGGGGCCGGTATTTTTCGGGCATAAACGCCTCGGCAAGGGAGGGCGTTATTTCTCCTGTTATAAATTCAGGACAATGCTGCCCAATGCTCAGGAGGTCCTCCTCAATCTGCTTGAACATGACCCTGGAGCAAGGGCTCAGTGGGAAAGTGATTTTAAACTGAAGGACGACCCGCGCATCACGAGAATCGGATCTTTTTTACGCAAGACTTCCTTAGACGAGCTGCCGCAGCTCTTAAACGTGCTGAAGGGAGATATGAGCCTTGTGGGGCCCCGGCCAATAGTAGCCGATGAAGTGGAAAAATACGGCGATAAATCACGGTACCTCTTCAAGGTTCCGCCGGGAATTACCGGCCTCTGGCAGGTATCCGGGCGTAATGATGTGGACTACGATGAGCGCATTCTGCTCGATGAATACTATGCGAAGAACTGGTCTTTGTGGCTTGATATAGAGGTGGTGATGCGTACCTTCGGTGCGATAGTAAAGAAAGAAGGGGCATATTGAGGCGGAATAGTCAGCATTCTAAGCCGGTTAACCGTGAAATGTGAGATATGAAACAGACATCCTGTGAAAATTCTGTGATCAACGTTGGTATGATGCCTTTCGTTAAAAAAATCGAAGATATTTCAACGGGCAACCTCATGATACTTGTCGGTGCCGGTGCATTTCTGGCGCTCCTGCCGGCATGGATGAACTATGATATCATCTCCAGGGATGGTGCGTTTCAATATGTTCCGGCAGCACGGGTTTTTCTCGAAGGGAATTTTCATGAAGGATTTCTCCGTCGTGAGCTTCCTCTGTTTCCTCTGATTATGGCTTTTATTGCTAAAATAACAGGGTTCGATCTCGAGTTGTCGGGAAGGCTTGCTTCGTATCTGGCATATGTTCTGGCCGCCATAGGGATGTTCAAGCTGAGCGAAGTTGTTTTCAAGAACAGGGTTATCGCCCTGCTGGCCGTGTTATTCCTGATTACCAACAGGCATTTTGTTGACCGGTCCATAGATTGCCTCAAGGAATCATTGTTGATCTGCTGTATAATCTGGGGGAATTATCTCATCCTGAAAGGGATTGCTGTAATTGATAAACGTTTGATTTATTATAGCCTGGGTCTGCTGACGTTCTTGGCTGGTATGCTGTTTCGAAGCATAACACTGGTTTTTCTCTGCGCCTGGTTTGCTGTATGGCTGTTTCACAAGAGGAATGGCATAGGTTCTCGTGCATCGGTGCTGCTTATCCCTGTGCTGTTGGTCTTTGTTTTGTGGGTATTTATCCCGGGGATGTCTCTTTCCTGGAAAAGTTATCATCTTAACTACTTTTTCGTGTGTCAACACAGTATTATGGATGTGCTGAGGTCTGCTGCGGACGTGCTTATAAGGTTTTTCTCAACAGGTAATCCCGTCCTTGTTATGGCTGGTTTTTTCGGCCTGTATCATTGGAAGAAAGATGTGTATTATTTCTACAGCTGTCTGGTTCTCCTCGTATCTTTTCTTGTTCTTGTTCCCTGGCCTCTTGTTTCCGACAGGTATTTGCTGGCACCGATTGTATGGGTATACCCTCTGGCATCGTTTGGGATATTCAGGATTTTTCGATCAGGGTTCGGGCTGCTGAAGACAGTCGCTGTCCTAACAGTCTTCTCCACCATTGTTCTGTGGGCCGATATCGCCTTTACTCCTCCTGATCAGGATAAGCTCGCGCGTAAAGAGGCAGGACAGTGGATCCTTGACAACCTCGGACCAGGCCGGGAGATTTTTACAAATCGTGACAGGCTTGTCTTCTATGCGCAGGGGACATACAAACCGCTATCAAAAATTAAAGCAGGGAGCACAATCCACCGGGTCCTTGCAATTGATACGAAATACGAAGAGGGCAGGATTATTGCGGAAGAGGCACATTCGCGAGGCATTGATCCTGATAAGCAGTTCAGGTCCATTTATGTGTACCTGCACGAGTCTTGACTAAAGACGGGCTTGATGATAGATGCCTGAAGTGGATGATCGCTCTTTTATGGACTTGGCGCTGGAAGAGGCGAAAAAAGCCGCCGGCCTGGGCGAGGTTCCCATAGGGGCCGTGCTTGTTTCAGGTGATGCCGTGATCAGGGGGCATAACCGGGTGATCATGGATTGTGACCCGACAGCCCATGCAGAAATAGTGGTAATGCGCGAGGCCGCAAAGAAGATGGGAAATTACCGGCTTGTTGGTTCAAGCCTGTATGTCACCTTGGAGCCGTGCATCATGTGTGCAGGTGCTATTGTGCAGGCACGGGTTGCACGGCTGGTGTATGCGGCGCAGGATCCCAGATACGGTGCTGTTGAATCCATGCTCAAGGCATTTGATTTTGAAGTGAATCACAAACCGGATATATGCGCCGGTATATTGAAAGAAGAAGCCGGTGAGCTGTTAACAAAATTTTTTCAGGCACGGAGAAACGGAGGGGTACCGAAGTGGTCGTAACGGGGCCGACTCGAAATCGGCTGTCCTTGGAGACAGGGACCGTGGGTTCGAATCCCA